>JAGCFY010000174.1 GCA_017649845.1 Paludibacteraceae bacterium | reverse complement strand
CCGCGTAAGCCGGGTATGACCCGTGAGGAGCTTATCGGCGTGAACGCAGGCATCGTAAAGAGTGTTTGCGACCAGGTATTGAAATACAGCCCGAACGCTATCCTCGTAGTGGTTTCGAACCCGATGGACACGATGGCTTATCTGACGCTGCACGCACTGAAGTTGCCGCGCAACCGCGTGATCGGTATGGGTGGCGCTCTGGACAGCGCACGTCTGAAATACTTCCTGAGCCAGGCTCTGAAATGCAACGCCAACGACGTTGACGGTTTCGTAATCGGTGGTCACGGCGATACGACGATGATTCCATTGACGAGCTACACGACCTACAAAGGTATCAACGTAAGCGAGTTCCTGAGTGCTGAAGAGTTGGAAAACGTAGTAAAGAGCACGATGGTAGGTGGTGCCACGCTGACCGGCCTGCTGGGCACGAGCGCATGGATGGCTCCGGGTGCAGCAGCTGCTTCGGTAGCAGAGGCCATCATCAAGGACCAGAAGAAGATGATCCCTTGCTCCGCAGCTCTCGAAGGCGAATACGGCATGAAGGATATCACGATCGGTGTACCTTGTATCATCGGTAAGAACGGTATTGAGAAGATTCTGGAGTTGAACATCAGCGACGAAGAGCGCGCCAAACTGCACGAGAGTGAGGCTGCCGTTCGCAAAACAACTGCTATTCTGAAAGAACTTAACGTCCTTTAATATGGATTTATTCGAAAAATGCGATCATTTTGAGACTCTCAAATACGTTCGCAAATTAGGTATCTATCCGTATTTCCACGAGTTGGAAAGCCGTCAAGCCCCTGTGGTGAAGATGGAGAACCACCGCGTGATCATGCTGGGCAGTAATAACTACCTCGGTTTCACAGAGAACGAGGCAGTTATTCAAGCCGGTCACGCAGCGCTAGACAAATACGGATCCGGCGTGAGCGGTAGCCGTTTTCTGAACGGAACGCTCGACCTGCACCTGCAACTAGAGAAAGAGATCGCAGAATTTACAGGTTACGAGGAGTGTATGACCGTTTCGACGGGATTCCAAACAAACCTGGCTATTATCTCCGCTATCTGCGGCAAGGACGATTATATCCTGAATGACCGCGAGAACCACGCGTCTATCTATGACGCTTGTCGTCTCAGTTATGCGAAGGTGCTTCGTTACCGCCACTCGGACATGCAAGATCTGGAGCGTCAACTCAAGTCGATCCCGGAGAACGCAGGTAAGTTAATTATCACGGACGGTGTTTTCTCCATGCGCGGCGACATATGCAAGCTGCCGGAGATATGCGCATTAGCCGAGAAATACGGTGCCCGTGTGATGGTAGATGATGCACACGGTTTCGGTGTACTGGGTCCGGGCGGACGCGGAACAGCGGCTCATTTCGGTCTAACGGACAAGGTAGATATCACGATGCTAACCTTCTCCAAATCGTTAGCTTCTATCGGCGGATGTATGCTGACCTCTCACCGCGTAGCGGACTGGCTACGTCACGTGAGTCGTCCGTTTATCTTCAGCGCATCTATCACTCCGTGTTCGGCTGCTACCGCCCTGGAGGCACTGCATCAGTTGATTCTCGATCCGGAGCGGCCGACCCGACTGATGAATATCGCCAAGTATTTCCAGAAACAGCTGCTGGCCAACGGCGTACGTATCATCGAGGCGCCGACGCCTATCGTTCCGATCTTCACCTACAAGACGCTTGATACGCTGTTCTACGGTAAGAAGATGTTCGACGAAGGTGTTTATGTCAACCCTGTTATCGCCCCGGCATGCGTAGAAGGTGAGTGCCTACTGCGTACAACACTGATGGCTACTCATACAGAGCCGGTCATCGATGAAGCCGTGGAGATCATCGCTCGCGTGCTGCGCGAAGGTGCACCGGAGATGTGATCATGAAGACAATCGTTATAACCGGTGGTAGTTCGGGTATAGGAAAAGCCACAGCCTCGCTCTTTGCTGAGCGGGGCTGGCGTGTTTTTGAGTTGAGCAGACACGGAGCAGAGGAGCCTACCCCCAACAATGTTCTACGGCCGTCCACCGGACGCCCGATCGAGCGGAGCTCTTCACCCATAAAAGGAGGGGAGTTTATCCATGTCACTTGCGACGTGTGTGACAGCGAGAGTTGCCGCAAGGCGATAGCCGAAGTGCTGAAGCAGACCGATCATATCGATGTCGTCATTTCCAATGCCGGGTATGGCATTTCAGGTTCAGTGGAGTTTACCGCTATTCCGGATGCAGCGCACCAGATGGATGTTAATTTCATGGGTGCTGTGCGTTTTACGCAGGCTGTGTTGCCCCAACTACGCGAACAAGGATACGGACGCATTATTTATACTTCGTCCGTGGCGGCTATCTTGGCTGTTCCATACCAAGCTTTCTATTCCGCCAGCAAAGCTGCTATCAATGCGATGGCGCTAGCTTTGGCCAACGAAGTGAAAGCATTCGGGATTAGTGTGAGTGTATTGATGCCGGGGGATGTAAGTACCGGCTTTACCGATGCGAGAAAGAAAAGTACAGCGGGAGAAGATATTTACCTCGGTGCTGAGAAAGCTATCACTACGATGGAGAAGGACGAACGCAGCGGTATGACGCCGAGACAGATGGCACAGTTATTTTACCATATCGCTACCTGCCGCAGTCCTCGACCGCAGTATGTAGGCGGATTCAGTTACCGTGTGCTCTGTTTCCTGGAGCGACTGCTACCAAAGCGGTTTGTGAACTGGATCGAATACAAAGTATACAGTTGATGAAGCATATACGAATCATATCGCCTTCCGGGATCATAGACCCGATTTATATTGACCAAGCCGCAGCACGTCTGAGGAGCTGGGGTTATGAAACAAGTGAGGGAACGCACGCGCGCGACAAATGGGGGCGTTTTGCCGGTACGGATGCAGAAAGGGTGCAGGATATCATAGTTGCGCTCGAAGATCCTGCTGTAGATTTTATTCTCTGCTCCCGAGGCGGATACGGGTTGCAACGAATCATCGACCGTGTGCCGACGATCACGAAACCCATCATTGGCTTTAGCGACATTACCGCCCTGCATAACAAAGCCGCTATCTGCGGTGCTCCTTCGCTACATAGTATCATGTGCAAGCATATCGCCACATTGCCGGAAGATAGCGAACCGATCGTCATGCTGAAGAAAGCGTTAGCCGGCGAGCCGCTCGAGTACACGATTCCGGCTCATCCGTTGAACCGTTTAGGTGAGACAACGGCACCGATCATAGGAGGAAACCTATCGGTACTCCAAGGATTGGAAGGCACTTTCTATGGCTACTCCTTCGCTATCAAACAGATGGTGAATAGGTATCTGAGGGACATCGAGGCAGACGAGTTTGCTAACCCAATTCTGCTCATCGAAGACATCGGCGAGCGGCATTACCACATCGACCGGATGATGCGGCACCTGCAGATGGAAGGAGCGCTGATTAATCTCAGTGGTCTGATTGTAGGTCAATTCTCCGACTGCGAAGACGATCCGGGCATGAACGAGACAGTCTATGAGACAATAAAAGAGGCAGTCGCTCAATACGACTACCCCGTCATTTTCAATGCGCCTTTCGGGCACGTAGAACATAACCTGCCGTTATGGCTTAGTCGGCCGACTCAGATGATTGTTTCGTCCGAGGGGGCGGTGCTCCGTATTTGACCAAGATCGGTTCAACCGGTACACCATAGAGCGGACGGATTTCCGGTTCGGGTTCTTTGATTTCTACCGGAGGGGTTGATTCTTCCAGCGGCTGAGTTTCAGTCGCTTTTTTTTGCACATGACACCCAGCCAAAAGGAGGCTGAGTATGCCTAACAGTGCGTTCGCACGGATTAAGAACTGCTTTCTCATAATATCGTCATTCGGCCGTCCACTGCGGCACGGATCGTATCTTGTTGTTGTGCTT
>JAGCFY010000173.1 GCA_017649845.1 Paludibacteraceae bacterium | reverse complement strand
TCGTCCCATAGATCCGTCTCTAAGATATGGCGGAGCAATGTAGGACCGCCTTCTACTAAGACGGAATGGATATTCCGTTTCGCGAGGTCCGCCAAAACGAACGGCCATTCGGTGCGATCGCGATAGACAATAGTCTCGGCTGAATTGTCAAAAATCCTCGATTTCATCGGCAAAATTCCATGTCTGTCCAAGGTTACACGAACAGGGTTTCTGCCCTCCCAATGCGTGTTCAGCAGCCTGGGATCATCCAGCAGCACCGTATTGGTACCCACCATGATCGCCATATTCTCCGCCCGCATCTTATGTACCAGCGCTTTCGTCTCCGGTGTCGATATCGCCAACGCCCCGTTGAGGTGTATTTCCTCCCCTCCTTTCGGGGAGGGATCGGTGGCAGGCTTCCGCTTTCTATCCACAAAACCGTCAGCGGTCTGCGCCCATTTGAGTATCACATACGGACGTTTTTTCTCATGCAGGCAAAGGAATCGTTTATTCAGTCCGCGACATTCCTTCTCCATCACTCCCACTACCACTTCTATTCCTGCTTCACGAAGCATGGCCACACCCTTGCCCGACACCAATGGATTGGGGTCCAACATCCCCACCACTACTTTTCCAACCCCCTTCTCGATAATCAGTTTGGCGCAAGGAGGTGTTTTGCCGTAATGGGAACAGGGCTCCAAAGAGACAAAGAGCGTGCATTTCGATAAATCGGTATCGTGATATTTCGATTTTTCGAGGTTCTTAAAACAATTCACTTCCGCGTGCGGCCCGCCATAACGTTCGTGCCACCCTTCTGCAAGGATAACCTCCCTTCCTTTTAGGGAAGGGCCGGGGTTAGGCTTCCCTGCCAACACCGCCCCTACCATCGGATTTGGGGCTACATAATACTCGCCGCGGCGGGCAATTTCAATACAACGGGCAATATAATTTGCGTATTCCATTTATTTTTTGTAATTTTGCAGCGTGAAAGAGTTAATCAACGATATTACCGCGCGCCTTCAGTCATGCTATCCCGAGGATGAAGCCCGCGCTCTGGCATGGTGGATCATAGAGGAAGAGACGGGTTTGTCGCGGACTCAAATCCTAACAGGCTGCAAAATTACGAAAAATTTTGCACATATGCAAGAAAAACTGCCGGAAATTATTGACCGTTTGTTGCATTTCGAGCCTGTTCAGTATATTTTCGGTCACACTATATGGTCTGGTCTGGACCTTAAAGTGACTCCTGCTACCCTCATTCCTCGACCCGAAACCGCCGAATTAGTGGAACGAATCAATGCCCTGACCGCAAATACAAATAACTTATTCCCCTTTAGGGGGAAGAAGGGGGTCTCTCTCCTGGATATCGGCACGGGCTCCGGCTGTATCGCCATAGCGCTTAAGAAAGCCCATCCCGCATGGCAGGTGACCGGCATCGATATCTCTTCCGAAGCGATCGCCGTGGCACAAGAGAATGCTGCCAAAAACGGAACGGAGATACTATTTAAGCAATGCGATATTTTCTCCGATAAGATCGAGCATTTTGACCGCTATGACATCGTTGTTTCCAATCCGCCGTATATATGCGAAAGCGAGAAAGGGTCCATGCGGCGGAATGTATTGGAATTCGAACCGGAGAGGGCATTATTCGTACCGGATGAAGACCCTTTGCGGTTTTACCGCCGTATTGCGGAACTCTCCTCCGGCTACCTCTTCTTCGAGATCAACGAAGCCTACCCGCAGGAATTATCCGCCATGCTTGGCGAATTGGGTTATACGGACATACAAATAACCAATGATATCTATGGCAAACCACGAATTATCGAAGGCCGAATGGCTAAGTAAGGCCGAAGCCTATTGTGCCCGTGCAGAACATTGTGCTGCCGACGTGCGGCGCAAATTATACGAATGGGGGACACCGTCCGATTTCTTCGATTTTATCGAGGAAAATCTGTATGCAATGGACTTTCTCAACGACTCCCGTTTCTGCCGTGCATATGTACATGACAAGGTGGAATATCAAGCATGGGGGCGTATGAAGATTCAAGCCGGACTTCGCGCGCTTCAGTTGCCGGAATCAGCCATTACCGAAGCGCTGGAAAACATCGATGAAATCGCGTATTTCCGCAATCTCCGCTCCCTTATCAAGCAACGTAAAAACGATCCGGAAGAGAAGCGTCTCCGTTTTCTGGCTCAACGCGGTTTCACGTATGAAGAGATACGGAAAGCATCACACGCTTAATACGTAGTTTCGCAACCATACATCGATATCGTCTATCTCAGGATTGACATGTTTTCGGACGATCTGCCTGCGATGGTAGATCGTTTGTTTTTGTACATTCAGCACGATCGACATATCGATATCAGAAGCTCCGATGATAGACAAGATAGCAAACTGCATGTCTGACTCTGTTAGTTCCGGATACTCCTTTCGCAAACGACTGATGGCGCCATCAAGTGCTTTATCGATAGAAGCGATCAAAGCATCCAGACTTTCTTTATTCATCGTCAGTTGTTCGTCCCTGTATGTTTGAAGCCATTTAGGGAACTCCACTGCATTGCCCCGCATTCGTTGCAGTTCCATCTCACGTGTAAGGTTCACTTTCTGCTGGAGCCGCTCCAATGCCAGTTGCAGTTGTTGCGTGTATTTGGCTTGAAGGGCTTCAATAGCTGCACTCTGCTCCCTGCGCCGTTGTTGCCAGTATCTCCATAAAACCAGCATCAAGGTAATAGTCAGCACCAATAGTAATACCAAAACAATCGAGATGGTCCGCTGCCATTGCCGCTCACGCCGAGCCTCTTCTGCCAATTGTTGCTCTCGTGCAACGTCATAATGTAGAGATAGTGCATAGGTTCGTGCGCCTGCATCTCGCTGTAGTTCTTCTATCTTGCTGTCGTATAGATCCAGCAATTGGTCATAAGCTTTCTCTACTGCCCCTTGCTGGTATAAGATTTTGCTTTGGAAATAAGCATAACTCTGCTCGAACCAATAAGTGTATGCTGAGTCCTGAGGATGCAGGTATTCCAGATAATAAGCAGCAGAATCGGTTTGACCGCTCGTCAGATACATTCCTATGATCTCGGCGTAGCGGGTGGTCACGCCATATTGCTCCGCCAGGGTGCGACATGCATTCAGCAGCCCGGCTTTATTGTCCGGTTCGCAATATTGATAGTAGTAGGCCGCGATATCTTCCGATAACATTTTATTCCCGATGGAATCGGCAAAAACAGCTGCTTTTTGAAACCAAAAACGGGTGGAATCCATATTCCCTCCTATTATTGCATTTGTTCGGGCTATGTCGCGATAAGCACAGGTTAAAAACAACGCATCCTCTTCAGGGTCTAACATTGGGACGGATTTCTTGTAATACTCCTGCGCGATATCATAAAGCATTTCACTCTCTGAAGTGTTGCCCAAATGAAACCAAGTCAGTCCCAATAACTGAATTTGCCTTGCTCTGTCCTTCGGGTTCAGTTCCGAAGGTTCAACCCGCAACAAAGCATCTTCCGCTTGCTTCAAATAATAGGTAGATTCCTCATAATGGCTCGCATGATTAGAAGATGTGCCCATCTGGTAATATTGCTCCGCTTCTTGCAGTCGTTCCAAACTCTCCGAACTCCCAAATCGGCAACCCGGCGTCAAAAAAATCAAGCCCATCAAAGCCACTTCTCCGAACCGTACAACTGTTTTTCTGCGCATATTTTATAACTATTTGTTTTTCAATACTTTTGAAATAATGATAAAGGTTGCTCGTACAACTGCTAAATTTGTGGCATTCAGAAAAAAGCAGTACCTTTGCACCGAGTTTTAAAATGTATTTTCGCTTGCAAAATTAACACAATTTTTCTATATGTGCAAATTTAAATCTAATATTCTTGCTTTTTTGTGCATTTTGGGTGTCCTGCATGGTCATTTATATGCCGTTTCTACCGTTGTTCTGCAACCTACTGCCGATGCGCTCTGTACTGCCAACCCGTTCATTACTTTTTTTCAAGATCTTAACGACGATGGTTATTTCGGCGATTCCCACCGGTTTATGTATGAGTATTCTGCAGATGGAATGTCTTGGACTCGCATCCAATACGCGCACAATAGTCTTACATGGGGATATACGCAACGTCCTAAAAATTTGCAGGAAGGTTGGTATCGTGTGTTAGTAGCGAGATTAGACGAACTGGATATGCCGGAGCGATGGATAGCGAGCGAACCGGTCTATATGGAGAAAATAGAAGGCGGTTGTACTCCGTTCCGGTTTACATGGCCGGATGAGGTCTCCGACGATGTCTGCCCGCGCGGCACTATTCTTTTCCGTGAAGATTTCGGAGGTAATGATCCTGACGATCCGATTACTTGTCAGGACAGGTTAAGGACTATGAGCACACGGTACAGACAGGTATTCGATGTATATTCCCGCGTCTATAGCGGTCTCTATGTGGTCGCCAAACACGGGTGGCAGAATAATTGGAATGCCAGCACTACTGATGATTTGTACTCCCAATGGTTCATTCAGGACGACCACACTTACCCCAATGACTACTCACGCGGGTACCTGCTGGAAGTTGACGGACAAGGAGGGAATGACGCTTTTTACATGACCCGGTTTGATGTTTGCCATGAGATGGATCTCTCTTTCTCTGCCTATGTAACGAATGTGTTGGAGCCCGGACATAATTTCACGCGTCCCAAAGTGCGTTTTCTTATTACCAACGAGTATAACCACGATACTATTTGGGAGCAGTCCTCCGGTCCGATAGAGCCGGCACCTGCCGACTATCGGCTACACGGTATTCCAACGACCATGTCTGCGCCGTGGCATCTTGTCGGAGCTACTTTCCATGTGCCGGCAGGAGTGCATGTGATCCGGCTGTCCATCTTCAACGACGAGAATGCAGCAGGTGGTAATGATTTTGCGATGGACGATATCGAGATCCGGCTCTGCAAACCCGAAGTATCTATTCTCTCTAGCCATGAGGTTTGTCTGGATTCTTCGTATGTTTTCGAAGCAAACGTGACGGCGGATGGCGGTTTTCAACAACCCTATAACTACCTTTGGCAATATGCGACGGACAGTTTGGAGTTCAATAGCGACGGTTGGACCAATGTAGTCATGGGCGAAACGCTTTCTTTTGATTCCATCAAACCGGAAAATGAAGGCTGGTATCGGCTATGCGTCACTTCTGCCGGCGTCGACGTCGTGAATAAGCGGGCTTGCCGGGCGATGAGTGAACCCTTCCATCTTACCACCCAAATGTGTTGCCCGACAAGAGTCGATGAAATCGAAGAAATCACCGTCTGTGACACCCTCATGCCGTACCATTGGCACGACACTATTTTTCACAAAGACACCACGTATGAAATTATTTACAAGAACGAAAATGATTGTGAGGTTAAGAGAGGCGTCTATACACTTCACACCAAGTTGTGTTGTCCGGATGTGCAAATAGCGCCGATAGACACAACCGTTTGCGATACGTTGATGCCGTTTACTTGGCGCGGAATGGTTTTCGACAGACCATCCTCACAAGAAGTGATGGAGAAAAGTCCGCGCGGATGTGACAGCATTTTGCATATCTATACTTTGAATACCAAACTATGCTGTCCGGATGTGCAAATAGCGCCGGTAGACACGATCGTTTGCGATACATTGATGCCATTCACCTGGAATGGCATGGTATTCGACAGACCATCCACACAAGAAGTGATGGAAATCAGTCCGCGTGGATGCGATAGTATTTTGCATATCTACACTTTGAATACTGAACTCTGCTGCCGCGATGTGCAATATGCGCCAATGGATACTATTGTCTGCGATACGTTGATGCCGTTTACATGGAACGGCCAGATCTTTGCCGAACCATCGGTCATGGAGGTGATGGAAATCAGTCCGCGCGGGTGCGATAGTATTTTGCATATCTATTCTCTGGATACCGTTCATTGCGAGCGACTATACCCTATTATCGTCAATAAATACAACTGGCAACTGCTTTGCGACAACACGATGCTTTATCGTCTTTTCCCGGAACAAACGGCTATAGGGTTTCAGTGGTTTAAGAACGATGCACCTGTTTGGGGAGCGACGGAAGATGACTATGCGGAGCAGAATGAGTTACATGGCCGATTCCAATTGCGCGTAGTGCTAACCGAAGACCAAACGATATGGTCCAATATACTGGAATTACTCGATGAAATCGAAGAAAATCCCACTCTTGTGCGGATTTATAACAGCCGTGGAGAAGAAGTGACAGAAGATCAAATATCTCATGGCATTTATCTCTATCGGTTCGAACAAGGAAACAGTATTTGGACTGAAAAAAGGCTGATTCCATGAAAAAGACGGATTGTATGAAATATTTTGCCGCTTTGCTATCCTTGTCGCTTCTGCCTTTGACCGCAGCTGCGGAGCATTTGTTCGAAGTCGGATTGCGCACAGGCCTATCAGGTTTTGATGCACAATGCAGGTACGTTTCGCCCGTGCCTGATTTGCATGCCGGTTTGCAGTTCTCTTATAGCTATCAATCTCCGCATGTAATCGGTTTTCGGGTGGCGGCTACGATAGATCGGAACAAAGCGGGCTTTGGCAAAACCGGATACGCGGACACGTATTCGGTCATTGATGTAGAGAACGAGTTGATGCAGGTGGATTACACGATCGGTCGTTTAAGAGAAATGCAGACCACTTGGTCTGTTGGCATACCTCTCCAGTTGGTTCTTTCCCAAAATCACTTTTCCTTCTTCCTCGGGCCAAAGATGGTTTTTCCTTTTCAATCGACGTGGACGGAAACCGCCCAAAATGCAGCACTTTCTGTCTATTATCCTATGTACAACAACAGAATCTACAACTCATATCCTCTGGCAGCTTCGCC
Organism: Paludibacteraceae bacterium; assembly: GCA_017649845.1. Classification (GTDB taxonomy): domain Bacteria; phylum Bacteroidota; class Bacteroidia; order Bacteroidales; family Paludibacteraceae; genus Colicola. The sequence goes on along the minus strand of JAGCFY010000173.1, from coordinate 658 downwards.
TTCTTTCCGGGAAACGCAGCGCGGCACACAAGTGCTTCCGAAAATCCAATACTGGATTGCAGCCGAACTGAGTTATGACTTCCTCGTTCACACAGGCCGGCGCACGAAATCTTATCTGTCGTTGGGTGTTTATTTTGATTACTGTGCTTCTTCCGTTTCGGCGGATCCATCGGACCGGATTTCGCTTCTTATGTTGTCTGACACAAGGGATGGTTTTCCGCTTCAGCGAATCATGACACCTGTCGTCTCCGCCTTCCGGCAGAATTTACGGCTTGTCACTTCGTACCATCCTTTTGACGTGGGTGTTAAGATTTCGTACCGTTTAGCACCTTACAACCCTCATCGAGAAGCATTCAGAAACTGTCATTGTTATGGTATTTTGCCTTAAAAATTTGCATATATCAAATATTTTTTGTATCTTTGTACCCGATTAGGAAAAGTCCTAGTTCATCCTAGTCCTTCCTAGTTTGTCCTAGTTCGTCCTAGTTCTTCCTAGTCCGCTAGTCAGCTATCCAAACAGGACCCGGAAGAGGGGCGCAGTTAGTGCGCAAAGGACACATCCTAGACAATGCTTGAATTGAACACAATGTAATTAACACATATACAATACGTTACGACACATGCCGAAACACTTAAAAACGCATATATTAAACCGTTT
>JAGCFY010000172.1 GCA_017649845.1 Paludibacteraceae bacterium | reverse complement strand
CCCCGGTGCTACGGCGCAAGAAGTGGAACAACAAGTGACAATTCCGCTCGAGGACTATATCAATTCCTTCGAGGCCGTAGATAAAAAACTGACATTCTCCCGCAGCGAAGACGGCATGGCTTATCTGTACGTCATGTTGCGCATGGAGGCGCTGGATAATGAAGCGGCATGGAATAAGATCCGTGCCGGCTTGCCGCTTTTGCAAAAGACCCAAATGCCGGCAGGTGTGTTACAGACGCTCTTGATAGATGATTTCGGAAACACCTCTTCGCTTCTAATCGCGGTAGAGAGCGCCGAGCGGAGTCCGAGAGAATTGGAGGAGTATGCCAAACAGATCTGTTCACAGCTGCGTACGATACCCGAGATGGGAAAACTGCGGATCTTAGGGCAACAGACCGAAGAGATAGCGATCACGATTGATGCTGAGCGACTCTCCAAATACGGCATCAATCCTACGGCGCTGCAAGCCGAGATGGCATTACAAGGCTTCCGGACAGTAGGAGGAGAAAGCGATACACAGGGCGCGTTGCAGGTCGTTATTCCATATCAATCGGAATATGAGATGCAGGAGCAAATCGTATGGTCCGATCCTGTTACAGGCGGTACCATACGGCTCAATGATATAGCTTCTATCGAGCGGCGCTATCAAAAACCCAAACAGTATGTGGAGTTTGACGGCGCAGCCTGCTTGATCTTGAATCTCGAGATGGTGCCGGGCAATAATATCGTGGCTTTCGGTCAAGAGGTGGATCGTCAGTTAGCGGAAGCCGCTGCGCTTCTTCCGCCGGATATCCAGTTTCATCGAATTACCGATCAGCCTAAAGTGGTAAACGATTCGGTGATCTCTTTCCTGCGTGATATCGTGATATCAATCTTAGTGGTGATAGCGGTCATGTTGATGCTTTTCCCGCTTCGTACGGCGCTGGTAGCCGCTACGGGTCTGCCGGTATGTACTGCTATTTGCCTTGGCCTGATGTATGTCACCGGTATCGAACTGAATACCGTTACGTTGGCTGCGTTGATCTTTGTATTGGGAATGATCGTGGATGATTCGGTCATTGTGATCGACGGATATACCAATTATATCTCGCGCCGTCACTCCCGCTGGTATGCGGCGAATGTAAGTACATCGCTTCTTTTTGTACCGATGTCACTCGCTACCATGGCCATCTGCGGTATGTTTTTCCCGATGACCAGAATTATTACGGGACCCTTAGGTGAGTTTGTGCAACTCTTCCCTTGGGCTGTACTCTTTGCCTTGGTAGCCAGTATTTTTTATGCTACCTGGGTGACACCTTATCTCTCATTCCGGTTTATCCGGGAGCGTAAACCCGAGGAACTGAATCTCGTGGAGCGCATTCAAAATAAGTTCTTTACCTGGCTGCAAGGGGCGTACAAGAAAAGTCTGGAGGCTTGTTTTGCTCATCCGGTGATCGTATGGTGTATGTTAGGCGGCGCAACGTTGGTGGGAATCCTGTTACTCTTCTTCTCGCTGAATCTGCAGCTGCTGCCGAAGGCAGAACGTGAGTTCTTTGCCGTAGAGATCCATTTATACGATGGAGCTACGCCCGAAGAGAGTGCCGTTGTGGCCGACTCGTTAGCGAATATATTACGGCGCGATCCGAGGGTAGAGAGTGTGACTGCTTTCATCGGTCAGTCCTCGCCGCGTTTCCATGCCACCTATACGCCGCAGACACCCGCGCCTAACTATGCGCAATTAATCGTAAACACCAAGTCCGGCAAAGCCACGGCACAGGTGCTCAAGGAATACACCGGCAAATATGAGAATTTCTTCCCGAACGCCTATGCGCGTTTCAAGCAACTGGACTATCAGGCGGTGAAAAATCCGCTGGAGGTGCGGGTCAAAGGAGACAACTGGGATGAAATGGCACCTTATGCGGATTCGATCCTGCATTTTATGGTCACTCAGCCGGAGTTGCAATGGGTGCATAGCGAATACAATAATACGGCCGCCTCCACGCGTATCGTGCTCAAAGCCGATGAAGCGACGCGACTCGGTATAACTCAAACCATGCTTTCGCTTTATTTGCGCGAGGCTACTCAAGGCGCTACGATCACTACGCTTTATGAGGGTTCGTATGGCGTGCCCGTCGTGCTTTATACCAAGGATGCCGGTACGATGTCTGCCGAGGAACTGAGTAACATGCCGGTGCCAACTGCTCTGCCGGGCGTATGGGTTCCGCTGCGTCAGGTAGCTACTATCGAACCAAGTTGGCATCATACGACGCTTGAACGGCGCAATGCGGTGAGGACCATTACGATAGGAGCCGATCTGCGCGGCGCAACGAGTCAGGTGGCGGCGGAGAAGAAAGTGAAACAGTGGATCAACACCCATATGACCGATTTACCGGAAGGAATATCCATCTCCTATGGCGGCTTGACGGAGATCAACGATATGATGATTCCGCAAATACTTTGGTCCGTAGTAGCAGCCCTTGCGGTGATGCTCGTGTTGCTGCTGTATCATTTCGGTAAGGTAGGTCTGGCGCTTCTGACGCTGTCCAGCGCCATTCTCTGTCTTTTCGGCTCTATGACCGGTCTGGCGATTTTCAATCTGGATATATCGATCACGGCGGTGTTAGGTATAGTCAGTCTGATCGGTATTATCGTCCGGAATGCGATCATGATGTATGAATATGCGGAGGATGCCCGCAAAT
>JAGCFY010000171.1 GCA_017649845.1 Paludibacteraceae bacterium | reverse complement strand
CTGCTTGCAGCGGTTTGAACTCTGTGACTATTCCCAATAGCGTCACTAGCATTGGTATCTATGCTTTCCGTGATTGCAGCTGTTTGACCTCTGTGACCATTGGTAATAGCGTCACAAGCATTGGAAACACAGCTTTCTCTGGTTGCAGCGGTTTGACCTCTGTGACAATTGGCAATAGCGTCACAAGCATTGGAAGTAGTGCTTTCGCTTTATGCAGTGTTTCTACCATTAATTATATAGGCAGCATGGATGAATGGTGTAATAAAGCATGGTCTCCGAGTTCTATATCTAGTGATTATCATCTTCAATTAAATGGAGTCCTTCAGCAATCCGCCGTTATTCCCAACAGCGTCACAAGCATTGGATCTGGTGCTTTCAATGGTTGCAGCAGTTTGACCTCTGTAACCATTCCCAACAGCGTCACAAGCATTGGAAATTGGGCTTTCGCTTATTGCAGCAGTTTGACCTCTGTGACTATTCCCAATAGCGTCACGAGTATTGGATATGCTGCTTTCTCTTTTTGCAGCGGTTTGACCTCTGTGACGATTCCAAACAGCGTTTCCAGTATTGGACAGCAGGCTTTTGATGGTTGCAGCAGTCTAATTTCTGTGACATGGAACGCGAAAACTTGTACTGATTTTACGAGCACCTCAACTCCTTTTTCTGATATCAGCTCGAAAATTAAAACTTTCGTCTTTGGGGATAGTGTAGAGCACATTCCGGCATATCTTTGTGCAGGTATGACTAATCTCAGGGATTTGACTATCGGTAGCAGTATTACGGCTATTAGTACAGATGATTTTTCCGGCTGCAATAATATTAGGAATGTGACAATAAATTCCAATGCTGTTGCAAGTAAAAACTATGGATCTTCAACGAATTTGTCTGCTATTTTCGGTACGCAAGTTAGAGAATATATTATAGGTGAAGGAGTTTCCTCTATTGGTAATTATGCGTTTTACAATTCGAGCTCCTTACAGTCAATTACATTACCAAATAGTCTTTTAAGTATAGGAAATAGCGCATTCCGGAATTGTGCAAATCTTAAAACCGTAAATATCAATTCCAATGCTGTGATGAGCAAGGCATACACAACCACCAATAATTTCTCTACCATCTTTGGCACACAAGTACAGACATACAATTTAGGAGAAGCGATTACATCTATCGGCGATTATGCTTTTTACAATTGCAGTAATGCCACCTCGCTGAACATTCCCGATGGTGTGACGACGATAGGAAACAACTCCTTTGCAGGTTGCTCCGGTGTGACCTCTTTTGTTATTCCTGAAAGTGTCACAAGTATCGGGAATAACGCATTTAGAGAGTGTACCGGCGTAGAAACCCTTATTCTTCCGAATGCGACAACTATCGGGAATAGCGCGTTTGCGGATTGTGGCAACTTGACCTCATTGCAGTTAGGTAATAGTTTAACCACTATAGGGGACTCAACGTTCAGCAGTTGTTATAATCTTGCAGCCATCGAGTTTCCTAATAGTTTGCAGACGATAGGCAATGCTGCTTTCTTCCAATGCAACCATTTGTCTTCAGTCACCCTCGGCAGCGGAATAAACCAAATGGGACATTCTGTTTTCAAAGCATGTACAGGTTTGCGTTCAGCAGTGATCCCTGAAAATATCACCAGCATTGAAAGCAATACTTTCCATGGTTGTACGGCTTTATCATCCGTCAACTTGCCAAATACAATCACATCTATTAAGGATAGCGCCTTTTTCAATTGTAGCAGTCTGCAATTGGAATCTCTGCCTTCAGCCGTCTCCACTCTTGGTAAGGGTGCTTTCTCCGGTTGTGGTAGTTTGGCTTCTATGGCGATGCCGGCTTCGTTGACCTCCGTCGGAGAGAATGCTTTTAATGATTGTAGTGGTATTGCCGAAGTGAAAATAGAGAATGTGGACTCATGGTGCAAGATTGATTTCGGCAACTCGAAGTCTAATCCTGTATTCTATTCACGCAATCTATACATCGGGGACTCGCTGATAGCGGAACTTACGATACCAAATAAAATTACGGAACTGAAACCATGGGCGTTTGTTAACTGCAATAGTATTAATTCCGTATTTGTTCCTAATACCGTTCGTCTATTCTCGCCGAGCACATTCAATAACTGCGAGAATATCGCTTCTGTTGAGTGGCATGCAAAGAATATTGCCGATTATGCATCTTCCGCCGCATCGCCTTTCTATGCAAGTCGCAGCAAAATAACGTCCTTCGTCTTTGGTGAAGAAACAGAACATATCCCGTCTCATCTGTGCAGCGGCATGAGTAAGATCAACTTGCTTTCATTCCCTTCCTACCTGAAATCCATCGGTGATTATTCATTCAAAGACTTGACAAAGATTCGTAAAATCAATATCCCTAACGAAGTTACTTCTATTGGTGCACATGCTTTCGATAGCTGTATTCTTGTAACCTCTATTTATTTGGGATATCAGGTCGAAGAAATCGGCGATTATGCTTTCAAAGGTTGCATCCGCGTGAACGACATAACCTGTATGAATACCATTACTCCGGTTGTTTACGAAAACACGCTCTCGTCCATCAGCGATTATGCCTATCTGTATGTACCTGCAGGCAGCAAACGAACCTATCAGCTCGACCCGTATTGGGGACGATTTGATATTCGTGAGATTGCTTCGGAAGATGCAACACTAACCAAAGGCTCAGTGACTGTTGAAGCAAACGACGATAATGCTATCTTCACATGGCCGACAGACTCAGCTGCAGCGTCTTATTCACTCCAGATAACCAAAGATGGGGTTGTCTTCTGTACGCTTGTTTTCAATAGCAACGGTCAGCTGACAGGTATTGCTTTTGCTCCTTCTCGTAATGGCTCGGCACATGCACCTGCTGCTACAATGTCTGTTGCAGGCATGTCCTTTACGGTTACAGGTCTGAATGTAGCAAGCAAATACGCTTATCGTCTCGCGGTTGCTGATGATGCAAGTGAAGAACTCATCGCTTATCGTGGAGAATTTGCCACTACTGGTTATACCGGCGAAGTCAATCCGGGCGGAAATCCTGAAGGTATTGAAGATGTCTTTACTGATGAACACAAAGCATCCAAAATCCTCCATAACGGCCAGATCTACATCCTCCGCGGGGAGAAGGTTTATAGCATCACAGGCCAAGAGGTGAAATAGACTTTGCCCCTGATATGGATATTATCCCGTTTATATCCGCTTGGCGCTCACCCGCCAAGCGGTTTTTCTTTGTCCATCTTTTTACAACTTGTATCTTTTTCTTTATAGCTTGTATCTTTTTCTCAAAAAATCAAGCCAAAAAAGATACAAGCTTCAACATCGATTAGACTTCGTTTCAAGGTCGGTTCAAATGGTCACAAGTCAGCAGACCTTGCGCTGACGTTGCGCTTGAGGTTAGACGAAAGTGGGGACGGTGCATACCCTCACGAGAGTTTTACCATTCATTCACGTTCGCATGTCATTTGCATCGTGAACGTGCCAATATCGTGCTAAAGATATCAAAAAATGCACATTCAAGCGCACAAAAATGCATAAAAATCGCTCACTCTATTGCGCAATTCAGAAAAAAGTTGTACCTTTGCAGCGATTTTTAAAAGTGCGACACTATGGAAGAACTGGTATTGTCATTCAGAGACTTAATTGACAGAGTAGATACGCGATTCGTTCGCTATCTGCACGATGAGATCGACTGGAACAGCCGCTTGATCGCCATTTTAGGTACGCGAGGAGTGGGAAAAACGACCTTGCTTCTACAGCATATCAAACTGACCGACGCCATCACATCCTCTTTGTATGTGACCGCTGACGATTTGTATTTTTCGCGAAATACCTTAGCCGGTTTGGCACAACAATTCTACCAACAAGGCGGCAAATATCTCTACATTGACGAAATCCACAAATACAAAGGGTGGTCACAGGAAATCAAAAATATCTATGATAAGTTCCCGGAATTGCACGTGGTTTATACCGGCTCTTCTATCTTGGATTTGGAGAAAGGCGAAGCCGATTTATCACGTAGAAAGATCGAGTACAAGCTACCCGGACTTTCGTTCCGCGAGTACGTCAACATTTCGCAAGGTCTTAACCTTCCGGCTTATAGTTTGGAGGACATTTTGGCCGGCAAAGTGCAATTCCCTTACAAAGATTTGCGCCCGTTGCAGTTATTTTCGCAGTATTTGCATAAAGGCTATTTTCCGTTCTTCCAAGAGGATCATTATAACCTCAGAATACAAGGAATAATCAAACAAACGATCGAAGTGGATATTCCTGTTTTTGCCGAGATGGAGATAGCGTCGGTGCAAAAATTGCGCAAACTGATGTATGTGCTCTCGCAAAGTGTGCCATTCAAACCCAATTATTCTAAGTTATCGGCAGATTTAGATATTCGCCGCAATACCTTACCTCAATACATGTTGTATTTGGAGAAAGCAGGACTGATTTCTACGCTACGCGAGAAGGCGGCTGGTATGAAGATATTGGAGAAGGTAGAGAAAATATACCTGCAAAATCCTAATTTTGCTTATGCACTCTCGCCCAATAACGCAGATATAGGCAATATTCGAGAAACGATTTTCTTTGCCTGGCTGCAAGAGAGATATTTCATCTCATCTTCCAAAGAGGCTGATTTTGAGGTGGAAGAATATGTCTTTGAGGTCGGCGGTCGGAAAAAGGGGCAAGCTCAAATCGCCTCGGTTCCACAAGGGAAAGGTTTTATTGTAAAGGATGATGTAGAGCGCGCAATCGGCAATATAATTCCTTTATGGATGTTTGGTTTTGTCTATTAAACTTAAATCAGCAGACCTTGCGCTTTTGTGTTCGTTGACTCCTCATTAACCCCCTATTAACTCAACGATGATCTCGGTTCGGTAGTCTCTCGCTAGTGTCTCGCTAGTCTGATTTCGATATACATCTTATCAGAACTAACTCGACATTCTCGGTCGGCTTTGGCTTTCCGCCTAACTGTCTCAACTATTTGAATGCCAAAAGCAGAAACTTTTCATACCTAAAAAAGCACCCGGGAATGGGTGCTTTTTTCATCGTCTAAGTGCATGTTTATGTGCCTTGCGGAACTTCGCTTTCCGGAAGTCTTCGCGACGGAGATCCACTTTACGAAAATCGCATCTTCGCATCTCTGCCATCCGGATTGCCTTCCCGTGGACGCGATGGGCGGGTTCAAAGACCACTATCTTGTCACATCCTTTGAAGCGGAAGTCCCGGTGATTCACTCTTTTAACCTCTCGCGCGCTCACGTTAACCGCGAGTAATGCGCCAAGTGCTAAAACAAACATCTTTTTCTCTGCCATAAGGGCGCGAGTAATTGTCCAGTTTTTCATAATTTTGCCCTCCATAAATAAACAGGTTACACCTTAAATTAACAGGTTCACTACCTCTCTTACAAACACCATGCCAAACAAAAAAATAAAAAAATTTGCACATTTGATTAATTTGTTGTAACTTTGCAGTCGATTTACATTCTGTTAGATTCATTCGGGGTGCCAAGGCTGAGAACATACCCGTAGAACTTGAACAGATAATACTGTTAAAGGAAATGAAAAAGAATCTTTTCGTGAGCGCATTCGCGCTATTGAGTATGTCTGCTATGGCGCAGACGAGTGAAGGACAAAGAGCTGACACGCTGGGCGTGAATGATTTCCGGATCGAGGAAATTGAAGTAACGGCGAAGCGTGTGGAGCAGACAACACTATCCTCCTCCACCGTTAAAAACAAGGATTTGAACCGCGACAACACGGGTCAGAACCTACCGTACCTATTGAGTACGACGCCGGGATTAATGGTTACAAGCGATGACGGTCTGGGTATCGGGTACACCTATTTCCGCATCCGCGGTACGGATCATACACGCATTAACATGACGGTAAACGACGTGCCGCTGAACGATAGCGAGAGCCAAGGTGTGTTCTGGGTGAACATGACCGATATGAGTTCTTCTCTATCACTGATAGAGGTGCAGCGCGGCGTAGGAACCAGTACCAATGGCTCTGCCTCCTTCGGCGCAAGTCTGAATATGCAATCAGGCAATCGCGACACCGTTTCTCATGTCTCCATAGCTTTCAACGGCGGTATGTACAACACATTCCGCGAGATGGCTACAGCACACGTCGTATTGCCCGGCAAATGGATCGCCAATGCGCGGTTCTCGAAAGTAAACTCCGACGGCTTCTTATACCATTCCGGTAGCGACCTGCTCAGTTACTACGGTGATTTCGGTTGGTACGGGAAGAAGACGCAGGTAGTAGCCCGTCTCTTCGGCGGTCAGGAACGCACGGCGCAAGCCTGGGAAGGTGTGGACTATGAGACGGCTTACGGTCTCAACGGAGCCGACAGAAGGGTCAATCCGGCGGATTCTTTGAACTGGGACAGTTATGCCCAACAGCATGCCCAGATAGCCGTTACCCACCGTTTCACGCCGCAATGGAGCCTAAACGCCACGTTGCATTACACCCACGGCAAAGGCAACTACGAGCAATACAAGAAGAAAAAATACAGTTACTGGGGGTTAAGCGACAGCGGAAAGAGTTACGGTTTCTACCAGAAATGGCTGGACAACCATTTCGCAGGTGCGGTAGTCTCCGCCAAGTATATCTCCGAGGCATTAGATGCTCAGTTCGGCGCTGCCGCCAACGACTATATCGGTGCGCACTGGGGTATCCTGGACTATCTGGAGACGCCATCCGCCACACCGCTACCTTTCCACTACGAATACTACCGCAACCGGTCAAACAAGATAGACGCCAACGCCTATGCCAAGGTCAACTGGCGGGTGATCAACCGCGCACAAGAGAAACTGAGCCTGTATGCCGATCTGCAATACCGGTTTATCCGCTACACGATGCGGGGCGTGAGCGATGACAGTATGATGGACCTGCCGTTTGACAAGGATTTCCATTTCTTCAACCCCAAAGCGGGTCTGACCTATCAGAATAGCGGCCACCTGCTGTCAGGTTCGTTTGCTATCGCTAACCGCGAACCGAACCGCGCCAACTATACGGAGAATATCTATTACGACGCCGCAAGTGGTCAATATATAGGTAAGATGCCTGAGTCGGAGCGGCTGTATGACTACGAGTTAGGATACCAATATGCGCACCCGCGGTTTAATATCGGATTGAATCTCTATTTCATGGATTATGACAACCAACTGGTATTGACGGGCAGAGTGAACGACGTAGGCAAACAAAGCACGACAAATGTGAAAGACTCCTATCGGATGGGATTGGAGTTCACAACCGGTGTGAAGTTTACCGAGTGGTTCCGATGGGAAGGTAATTTCGTTCTATCCCGCAACAAGATCCAGAACTACACGGAAACAATAACCCGATATGACGAGAACTGGGAATGGATAGGAGAAGAAGAGGTGTTCTTCAAAGAGACGACGATTGCTTTCTCCCCCTCGGTAACGGCGATGAGCCTTTTCACCTTCGATATTGCCGGATTTATCGGTACCATCCAGACCAACGTCGTAGGCAAACAGTATCTGGATAACACCAAGAACGAGACAGCGGTGCTGAAGACCTATACGACAACGAACGTGAACCTGCAGTATAACCTGCCTACTAAAAAATGGGGAGAAGGGAAAAAAGGAGTACCGGAGGTCAAACTCTTATGCCAGATCAATAATATCTTCAACGCCAAATACGCGTCCAACGGAGGTAGCGATTGCTCTTATTTCCAGAACGGAAAAGCTTGCTGGCCGTGGTACTACGCGCAAGCGGGAATCAACGTACACGCAGGTTTTGTCGTACAATGGTAGAAGCTATCCAAGCCAGTAAGACAGCGCCCAGAGGGATCCACCCGAGGGCGTTTTCTTTTGCGAAAAACGCTGCCCATGGATTTGCTATCCATCCCGCCACCATCGCTGTTGCAGCCATTATAGCTACAAACGAATAACCGATGAGGGTAGCCATAAAGGCACGCAGATCCATTAGGTGGCGATAGATAAGATAGAACCAAACAGGAAGAGTCAAAAAAACCACCGTAGGCAGCCAATAAGAGGCTATACCCAATAATACCGCGGTTTGGAAACAAGGCTCTATGGCACTCTCATGACGCTTGATACGACCGATAATAAGTATCACCGTCAGCACCAACGCCGTTACCAGATAGCCGTAATAATAGTTAGCAGTAGCCAGCTGAGAGTGTATAGCCGGTAATATAGGTACAAGACTACCACCTATTGCCAGCAACCAGAAGATCGCCGGCAATAGATAGTATAATATGGTCTGTACTCTGCGAGTCATGCAGGATTACTCGATAAATCCTTTACGGCGAAGGAGATTAGCAGGATCTGCCTCTTTGCCACGGAACTCAAGATAAAGCTCCTGTGCATCGCGTGTACCGCCTTGCTCCAGAAGGTGACGGAAACGTTTCGCGGTCTCCGGTTCAAATAAATCTCCGGTCTCCTTGAAAGCCGCAAAAGCATCCGCATCCAGCACGGCAGCCCAGGTATAGCTGTAATAGCCTGCTTCATAGCCGGTGGTGAAGATATGGTTGTAGAACGTAGGACGATAACGAACGATAATCTCATCAATCATACCCATCTTCTCCAGACTCTGCTTCTCGAACGCATTGACATCGAGACCTTCAGCCGTAGTCAACTCATGGAAATCCATGTCAAGGATAGAAGCAGATAACAACTCTGTCGTCACGAAGCCTTGGTTGAACTTACCGGCTGCATTGATCTTCGCAATCAGTTCATCAGGGATCACTTCGCCCGTCTGATAATGGAAAGCGTACGTCTTGAGCACCTCCGGCTCATACGCGTAGTTCTCCATGAACTGCGAAGGTAGTTCCACGAAGTCGCGAGGGGTATTCGTACCGCCGAGACTCTTGTAATGCGCCTTGCTCAGCAGACCGTGCAATGCGTGACCAAACTCATGGAAAAGAGTCTCAACGTCATCCATCGAGAGAAGCGAAGGATTACCTGCCGTCGGTTTATTGAAAGTACCTACATTGATGATGACAGGACGATGATCCACACCTTCGGCATCCACATACTGCGGCAGGATATTATTCATCCATGCACCCGGACGCTTACCGGCACGCGGGAAGTAATCGGTATAGAGAATACCTACAAACGAGCCATCCGCTTCGGTTACCTTGAAGACTTCCACTTCAGGGTTATAGACTGGCATATCAGTCAGCGGCTCGAACTGCAGACCATAAAGTTTTGTAGCCACACCGAACGCGCCTTTGCGTACATTAGAGAGCTCGAAATACGGCTTCAATTCCTCTTCATCCAGCGCATATTTGGCGCGACGCAGTTTCTCTGCGTAATACCACCAGTCCCAAGGCTGCAATTTCTCGCCCGGCATGTCCTGCTCCAAAAGCTCTTGTAAAGCAGCCGCTTCGCGTTTGGCAGCCTCAAGCGAAGGAGCCCAGACAGATGCAAGGAAGGCATCTACCGTCTGATGATTTTTCGCCATACAGTCCGCCAAGATGTAGTCGGCAGGGTTATCGTAGCCGAAGAGTCCGGCTCTCTCGATACGAAGTTCCATCTCGCGGATGATCACCGCCTTGTTATCATTCTCGTTATCATGGTTAGCACGCGTGGTGTAGTCCATGAGAAGCTGCTTGCGCAGGTCGCGGTTCTCGCAATACTGGAGTACCGGTGTGAAGGATGTACGTTTCGGCGTAAAGAGCCACTCGCCCGGATGTCCGGCGGCCGCTGCCTCTTCTGCAGCCGCAGCTTTGGCAGATTCGGGCAGACCCTTCAAGAGCGCTTCGTCCGTGATAAAGCGTTTTACCTCATCGCTATTGGTCTCTGCTACTACGTTATTGCCAAACTTAAGCGACAGCAGACCCAACTCCTGATTGATCTCTTTGAGTCGCTCTTTCTTATCCTCAGGCAGGTTCGCTCCGTTATCGGCAAATGCTTTATAAGTCTCTGTTACCAAGCGCATCTGCTCCGCATTGAGTCCCAATTGCTCACGTTGGTCATACACTGCTTTTACGCGTTTGAAGAG
>JAGCFY010000170.1 GCA_017649845.1 Paludibacteraceae bacterium | reverse complement strand
TTGTAAGTGCAACCTTCCGGCACTTTATCGACCGACTGGAAGCATAGTTCACATTGTACCTTTCCTTCGTATTTGGAAAGAACAACACGGCGGAAATCATCTTCGAAATCCTTGCGGATGACAAAGACAATCTTTCCAAACCCTGCACGTAAAGCGTCATAGATGCTGTAATCAAGAATGGCTTCGCCATTAGGGCCAAGTCCGTCCATCTGTTTGAGGCCGCCATATCTACTACCCATACCGGCTGCCAAAATAAACAATGTTGGTTTCATATAATATAATTTATTCGTTTACAATTTCTACTTTGCCGTGAATCTTCTTGTGTCTGATCCACAGACCATATACCTCTGAGCAATTGCCTGCAGTAATAAAGGCCTTAATATGATTATTACGGATAAAGGCCATGACAGACGAGAATTCATCTTGCGTGAGAATCGTCTGAATCTCGATATGTTCTTCCCCGCTATAACCGCCTTGTACTTTATAGAGCGAGCATCCGCGTATCAAATCCTCAACAATATATTTGCGAATTCTTTCCGGTTCGGCCGAGACGATACAAACGCGTTTGCGTTTATTGAGCGAAGCGGTGAAATAATCAATCGCCAAGCCGTTAATCCAGGTACCGATAATACCGATAACCACCATGCGGAAATCATTGATTAAGAACGAAGTACAGCAGATGATAACACCTCCGATAGCTACGGAAGAACCGATATCGAAATGGAGATATTTATTCACAATCTTACCTAAAATGTCAAGACCTCCTGTAGAAGCATTGATGCGGAAAAGGAAAGCCTGGCAGATAGAAAGGAGCAGAACGAAGCAGATAAGATCGAACCACACATCTCCCATTCCCAGTCCGCCACTCATGACAGAATCCCGAACGCGCTCAAGCACTTCACCTGAGCGGCTTAAAAGGTAAGGATTGCCATTAGAATCCAACACCGTTTGACCTGCTTGCAGTTGCGCGAGGATCTCCGGCGCATCAATAACCTGATGCGTAAAATTCGTATTCGGATAGATGCGGTCCCACATCTGGGTCAACGGACCGAGAATCATGGCTGTATAAACCGTCTTGGCTCCAAACTCATTGCCTATTAGGATAAAAGCCAGCAAGAGCAGGAATGCATTGATGCTCATAACAATAACGGAGAACGTATTCGCATCGCCACCTATAAGGGTGTTGAACACAATCGAGAGACCTGAAATCGAACCAACAATCAGATGGCTCGGCATCAGGAAATAATAGACCGCAATAGCGCCGACACTCATTCCGACCGTCATCATCACCAGTTCTTTCCAGAATTTGGCAGTCTGGAGAGCCTGCCAGAACGTGGTGAACAAATCACGCCAATATTCTGCTGTTACATACGTACGCAGATGCGATAAGTTTTCAGATAAATTCATGATATTAGTTGTTTTCAACGACTACCAGCCTTGCCGTGCGACGCGTCGTCTGGCTCAGCATGATTGTTTTGCCGTCTTTGGCTCGCTCCAGAATTTCGGGTGTTGTTCCTCGAATAGTGAGGAGCGAAAGGTTTTCATTGTATGTTACGTTAAAATGTGCTTGCAATTCTTTGATTGCCTCCGGCACAAAGCGTGTGTTATCGACACAAACGGAGATCGTGACAGCGGAGGATTGAATCAATGACACTTTGAGGCGATGGCGATGAATGACATCGAATATCTCACTCAGGCTTTCCTCGAGCACAAAAGCAAAATCCTTCGCCCGCATGGTAATGAGAATCTGGTTCTTTCTCCAGATATAAACCGGCACTCCAATCGGTCCTACTCCATCATCCGCGATACGTGATCCTTCTGCATTCGGATTGCCGAATGGCTTTACCAATAACGGAATATGCTTATTCTCAAGCGGACGGATCGTTTTTGGGTGTATAATCTGGGCTCCGGAATGGCTTAACTCCACGGCATCCTGGTATCGCAAGGAAGGGATAAGAACCGTGTCCGGTTCGATCCGCGGATCTGCATTTAGGATACCCGGCACATCTTTCCAGATTGTGACCGACTCCGCATCCAGATAATTACCCAACAGCGCCGCCGTATAATCCGATCCTTCACGTCCGAGCGTTGTGCGACGACCATCTGCCGTGCCTCCAATGAAACCTTGCGCAATAACGATATTCGGCCGTTGCGGTCTATCCCATCCTGATCGAATGACAGATGCGCTAGTTTCGTTATCCACGTTTGCTTCGCGCCATGTATCATCCGTGCGAAGCAGTTTCGGCATATTCCACCACTCTACCGAAAGACCTTGTTTGAGCAGATAAACCGCGATAATCTGAGTAGACATGATCTCGCCGAGGGAAACGATCTGGTCGTAGTTCTCGTCGTAGGAACGCTTCGGATCGTACGGGATTTCGCCTTGCAGGCGGATGTCAGAGCCAGGTTGCAGGCCCAGTTGTTTCATAATGGCGACATGGAAATCGATGATATCGACCCACTGCGAGAGCGCCTGTTCCTCTTTGCCGGCGTCCAAGAACTCCAGCACCCGTTCGAGAGCATTCGTGGTCTTTCCCATGGCCGAAACAACGACCATGAGATCATTGCCCGCTTGACGGACAATTTTCTCCAAGTTCCGAACGCCGTTAGCGTCCTTTACCGATGCTCCACCGAACTTATAGACCTTAGCCATTAGCTGTCAGGATTCAGAGGTTTGCCATGCGGATGGCGGTATAAGCGCCTTCAACACCTTTGTTGCCGAGTTTGCCGCCACAACGATCGAGTGCCTGCTGTTTATTCAACACAGTCAGCACCGAGAAGATTACCGGTACTTTGCCCTGGACGTTCAGCGCAGCTACCCCTTGCGTAACAGACTGGCAGACATAATCAAAATGCGGTGTATCGCCCTGAATGACACATCCGATGACAATCACGGCATTGATGCGTTCCTCTTTGATAATACGCGCAGCGCCGTAGGTCAGTTCAACCGCTCCGGGCACATGGAGGATGTCAATATTCTCCTCCGGTACACCGTTTTTGACGAATGTATCCACGGCTCCTTGCGCCATGGCATAGGTAATCTCGCTATTCCAGTCCGCAACTACAATAGCATAGCGCTGACGTCCGAGAACATCAGCGCTAGGCAGTTGCGAAGCATCATATTTCGACAAATCAGTAGTCATACAATGTACGATTTACGGATGTACGAAGTACGATTTATTCTGCAATAGCAATATATTTGTCGATATCCTGTGCTTCAGCGGAAGCAGGATAGTTTTCTTTGATAGCCTTGAAAGCCTTGAGAGCTTTAGCGTTCTGGCCCTCATGCAGATATACGAGACCTGCTTTCTTCAGGCTCATCGGAGCAATAACCTCATTACCGGACTCAGCAGCAGCCTCAAATGCTTTAGCGGCTTTGCCGTACTCCTGCAGTTCAACATACGCGTCTCCGAGCAGCTGGTGCGCAGCCGGGTCAATGTTCACATCATCGGCGTCGAAACGTTTCAGATAGCCGGCAGCCTCTTCATACTCACCCTTCTCGAAATAGCAGATACCTGCATAAAGGGCAGCGAGTTTGCCTTGCTGGTAATGCTTGTACTCATCAGCGATAGCCTCGAAACCGATACACTCAGCATCATCGCCTTTGAGCGCTTTCTCGAAATCGCCGGCCATGAAATAAGCCTCGGCTTTCGCATTCTCGTTCGATGCTTCGAGCGCGTGCGGCTTGATCACATAATTATTGATAGCGATGATACCCATCACTACAACCGCGATACCGCAAACGATCCAACTGATGAGATTAGAGTTGTCCTCAATCCATTTACCTGCGCCCGTAAGCGCCTCATTCACTTCTTGCAATTGTTCGTCCTGTTTAACGAACTCTTCTTTCTTTTTTGCCATTTTATTTGTTGATTTTATTGTTTACAATAACATATTTTCAAAATCGGGTGCAAAGTTACAAAAAATAATTGATATGTGCAAATTTATTTTTACACAAAAAAACGAGCAAAAAGTGTATATATACTATGTATATATACAGAAGAAAGGCTAAAAGTGCAAAAAACAGCAAGTATCTTATAGGTATCCTATAGGTATGTTATAGGTATCCTATGGTAAGGGGTGCTAACGGACACACAAAAAGCGTCCGCATAACTTTTCTTACTCGAGAAAACTTCCAGAGAATAGGATTTGAGGCCTGCTTTTTCCTTTGTAATCCGGCCACCTCATCGCTACCCGGGGATTAGGAATGTAAGCTAATCCGATGCACGGGGTCTCGGCGTAGAGTACCGGCACGCCATCAGTGAAGCATTTGCACTCGGTTCATTAATTTTTTGTTGAGTTTTCCGGTTCCTATGTAGTTATGCAAGACGCTCGCTCTCGCTTAATCTAAAACTGCGCGTGGACTCGCGGTACAACCGCTCGATTACGCTACGTTTTGTTCTACGCTCTTCGGTCTTCAAAACTTCGTTTTAAATCCCGAGGGGGTAACAAATATATTATTTAGTTTTGATGCCAGCCGATGGATAAGACCAGACGGTGGGTATCGGTAATTAAATTATCATATTTAGGCGTGTACTCATGGGCAAAGAGGAATGGATCTTGCCTGTTATACTGGTACGCCAGTTGAAAAATCATATGTGCACCTCTATATCCCACAGCGATGGATCCGAGCCATGAGTTATGGGAATAGAGAGAATATGTATCTTGCCGGTCAAAGGAATAATCCATCGGTTCCGGCCGGACTGAATTGGTACAGGTGCTCTCAAATGCCATACCGGCATTGATATACATTCCCATAACAGGGATAACCTCGAAGCCCAGACGGAAAGAATGGTAAGGCTGCATGTCCTTAGAGCCCGTGAAATTATACTGCAACGCTATCATGGCATACGCACTAATCTGAAAGGCCAAAGAAGCCGACAGTTTCCACGGCATATGGAAATCCTTATCCGAGAAAGACATATCCGGCGCATAAGAATAGCGCAAAGAATCCGTTTGCGCAGAGAAAGTACCTGTCGTAGAGCCACGCAGAGAACCCAGTGAAGCCGTCTGGAAACCAAGTCCCATCCTCAAGAAACGCAACGGACGATAGATCAATCCCGCAGAAAGCGTTGTACCGACTCCCGAAAGGATAAGTGACGAGCGATTGCGGTTGGAATAACTGACGCCATCTGTATTCTGCACATCGAATGTCTCGAAATAATTTCCATCCGAAGAAAGCAAATAGGACTGAATCTGCAATCCCAGACCAAAATACCACTTATCATTGGCATTCATAGCCCAGTTAAACGCATACTGATCCACATAGCCCGACTCATAAAGTCTGAATGAATGAGAATTATTCTTATCTTCTGCGCAGTACGGGATATCCATAATAGAGGTCTTGTCCGCCAAGAGAGATCCCAAGGAATTGGTGTTGGCCACTCCCATCAGGAAAGTGCGGTTGAACGAATGAAGCCGGTTGTAGGAGAACATGAAATTATGGAACTGCACTCCTGATAACTGCGCTAAACAGTTAGTCGTGGGCATGGATACCACACCGGATACTTGCGGCAAAGCAAAATAACTTCTCGCAGCATCGTTGGTTGTGGTGAGTTGCCTCATCTTATAGGCATTAAAGCCCAGCGTAATCATTATCTCCGCCCGCCGATAAAGTCCCAAGCCGGCAGGGTTATCCTGCACCGATGAAGGATCGCCTCCAATAGCTGTCATCGCTCCACTCATACCCACATATCGCGCCGTACCATAGAGCGTACGCTCGGAGAGACGAGTGAAGTCCTGAGAGAGGCCTACCCCGACCCTTCCTAAAAGGAGGGAGAATAGTAATATGTAACGGATATGTTTCATCGCTTGATTCGGACAGTAATGGTAGTATCTTTGGCTGAAATAATTTCCATCGAAGGAGTTTCCGGACGAGCAGGGCCGGTTTGAGCAGGCTGAGCCGCTGCTGCCGGCTTAACTGCGGGAGCAGGCTGAGTCTCGGAAACAACTATATGGGCTGTCTTATCCGGCCAATGATAGGCATCGTCCAGAGGCGCTTGCGAGGCGCAAGCGGTTAGACAAAACGCAAATAATATGAAGCAGGTTCTTCTCATTATATTTTCCTGAAACCGATGATCTCGCGTACTTCTTCAATGGTTTTCTCTGCGCGTGCAGAAGCCGCTTCGGCTCCTTGGCGCATAATACGGTCGAGTAATGCATCATCCGACGAGAAAGCAATAATCTTCTCACGAATCGGAGTCAGCAGTTTGTTAGCATCCGCAGCCATCTGTTTTTTCATATCGCCGTAACGAATCTCCATGCGGTTATAGAGGTCGTCGTAATATTCCGTCGCTTCTTTTCCGCAGAGCAGTTCGCAGAGCGTGAAGAGATTCTGGATGACTTCAGGCTTCTCTTGGTTGAGTTGGGTCGGTCCTTGGTCCGTAACAGCCCGCATGATCTTCTTGGTGACGGTCTTCTCGTCGTCGCAGAGATAGAGGCAGTTGCCTTCAGATTTACCCATTTTGCCTGTACCATCGAGCCCAGGCACTTTAACCGCCTTGTCTGCGAAATAGAACGAAGCAGGTTCCTTAAAATACTCCACTCCATAGATTCTATTGAATCTACGTGCAAAGAGGCGCGCCATCTCCATATTCTGCTCCTGGTCTTTCCCAACCGGCACTTTGTCCGCCTTGTGCATCAGAATATCCGCTGCCATGAGGCATGGATAAGTCAGCAATCCTGCATTGACGTTATCCGGCTGTTTGCGCACTTTTTCCTTAAAGGAAGTGACACGCTCCAACTCGCCCAGATACGCATTCATATTGAGGTAGAGATACAACTCCAGCACCTGTTTGACATCCGATTGCACATATATCGGCGCCTTCTCCGGATCGATACCGCAAGCGAGATACTCGCTAAGGATCGTTTTAACCGAATTACGGATATTCTCCGGCGTAGGATGAGTGGTCAATGAATGCCAGTCCGCAATGAAGAACATACAATCGTACTCATCCTGCATCTTCACAAAACTCTTCACCGCACCGAAATAATTGCCCAGATGCAAGTTTCCGGTCGGACGGATTCCACTAATAACACGTTCCATAATCAGATTTCAATGGGTAATTGACGATAAATAGGCTGCGCAAGCGTCGTAAGCGTAGTAGTATCCGCCACGCCAGGGATCTCCTGGATCTTCGTATTCAGCAGTGACAACAGATGCTCATTATCATGCGCGTACACCTTAATAAGGATACCAAATGCACCCAGCGTATATTGCGCTTCCACTACTTCGGGAATCTGCTCAAGCGCCGCAATGACTTGATTGTACATCGATGCCTTCTCCATAGTAATACCGATATAAACACAGAGCTGATAACCCAACATCTTCGGCTGCACATGGTAACTGGAACCGGTGATGACACCGTTATCAAACATTTTCTGTACGCGCTGATGAACGGCTGCACGACTCACTCCGCATTGCTCTGCCACGTCCTTGAAAGGAATACGTGCGTTCGCCGTGATAATTTTCAGGATTCTGCGATCCAATTCGTCAATTTTTTCCATTATCGAATAGTAAAATGATTTAAATTTGTTGCAAAATTACTACTTTTCTTGGACATGTGCAAATTTTTTTGTACTTTTGCAGCAAATTTGTAACAAAATGACACTTGAAGAGTATATTTCGTTGCATTCGTCACCGGAAAACGAAACATTGGAAGCAATTACTCGCGACACGTATGTCCATGTGCTAAATCCGCACATGTTAAGCGGGCACGTACAAGGACGTTTGCTGAGTATGATCAGCTACATGATCCGGCCCAGACGGATACTTGAGTTAGGTACTTTTACCGGCTACTCTGCCCTATGTCTGGCAGAAGGTCTCGCCGTAGGCGGCGAACTCATCACGATAGAGCATAACGATGAACTGGAAGAGACGATAAGACATAATCTATCGCGCTCTCCACTTGGCGAACGCATTAAACTAATTATCGGAGATGCCGTTGAGCAATTGAGCGAATTAAAGGATGCAGGTGATAACGAATTTGAGTTAGTTTTCATCGATGCGGACAAGCGGGAATATAGCACATATTTGGATTTGGTTTATCCGCTCGTGCCGATTGGAGGATTTATTTTGGCCGACAACACGCTATGGGACGGACATATCATTGATCCGGCATACGACAAAGACAAACAGACATTAGGTCTGCGGGCATTCAACGACAAAATAAAAGAGGATGACCGCTTTGAGCAAGTCATCCTCCCTTTACGCGACGGACTTACCATCATACGTAAGACCAAATAGCGAGTCTCATCGAGATAATACCGTATCCTACCCTACCTTATATATACTATGTATATATTCCGTGATTTTTACAAGTGCTTCTGCAAGCACCTCACGTGACGTAGCCAGATTGATACGCACATAGTTCTCGGCACCATACATCTCTGACGGATTAAGCAGCACGTGACCATTTTTTGCCAGTTGGTTGCAGAAAGTCTCCGCACTCATGCCCAGAGCGGACATATCCACCCAAGCCAGGTATGTCCCTTCCGTCTCGTGCATATGCAGCATCGGTAATTCCCGCTGCAGGAAATCCCGCAGATAGCAGAAATTGCCGTAGATATATTCGTTCAGTTCATCCAACCATCCTTCCGCCTCATTATATGCAGCCACTTGTGCGACTAACCCGAACGGATTTAGTCCGTTCACCTCATGAACCTCCAGCGCATGATTGATTTGGGCAAACAGTTCTTTATTCGGCACAAAGATATTTGCGCATAACAAGCCGGCGATATTAAATGCTTTGCTGGCCGATGTACAGACACAGAAATCGGTATCGTTAATGACGATAGAGGCAAACGGCGTATAGGCATGTCCCGGGAAAGCAAACTCGCAATGAATCTCATCGGAGAGACA
>JAGCFY010000169.1 GCA_017649845.1 Paludibacteraceae bacterium | reverse complement strand
GCGATATCAACAGCCTACGGGACAGGCGGCATCGCTGTGATCCGTGTATCCGGAGAAGAGAGTATAGCTATCGTTGACAGCCTCTTCCGCGGTCGTGTCGCATTAAGCAAAGCCGAAGCCAACACCGTCCATTTCGGCAGGATCGAACGAGGAGAGGAGATATTGGACGAGGTAGTATGTACGGTCTTCCGAGCGCCCCATTCGTTCACCGGAGAAGACACGGTAGAGATAGCCTGCCACGGCAGTATATTTATCCAGCAGGAGTTGGTACGATGGCTGATAGACGCGGGATGCAAATCCGCTGAACCAGGTGAATTTACCAGACGGGCCTTCCTAAACGGCAAGATGGATCTGACGCAGGCAGAAGCGGTAGCGGACTTGATCGCTGCGCAGAGCAAGGCAGAGAAAGAGTTAGCGCTGAGTCAACTACGCGGTTCTGTCTCGCACGAGTTAGACGACCTGCGCGAGAGGCTGCTGCATCTGACATCGCTGGTGGAATTGGAACTGGATTTCGCCGATCATGAAGAGTTGGAGTTCGCAGACAGAACGGAACTGCAAGCGCTGGCCGAAGAGATAGAGACGAAATTAAACGCTTTGACGGCTTCTTTCCGTACCGGCAATGCAATCAAAAACGGTATTCCGGTTGCAATCATCGGTGCACCCAACGTAGGCAAATCGACGCTGTTGAACGCATTGCTCGGCGAACAGCGTGCGATAGTCAGCGATATACAAGGCACAACGCGCGATACAATTGAAGAGACGATTGTGATAGACGGCATTCTCTTCCGCCTCATCGACACCGCTGGAATGCGCGAGACAGAGGATGAACTCGAGAATATGGGAATCGCGCGGAGCAGACGCGCCATTGAACGTGCACAAATTATTGTGCATGTTCGTGAGAATGATGAAAATGGTGACGCTTTGCTTAATGATGAAATGATGAAAGGCACGGTTATTCGTGTGCGCAACAAGGCGGATTTGGCAGGGAGCGAGAGAAAGCGTGAAGGGATTTGTATTTCTGCCAAATACGGCGAGATAGAGCCGTTGAGGCGGGAGTTGGTACGAGTAGCAAAAGAGAGTATGCAGACGAGCGCTGTGATGCTATCTAATGCCCGGCATTATGAGGCCGTGACAAGGGCACACGAGGCAATCGTCCGTGTACAGGAAGGCTTGACAAAAGAACTGTCAGGCGAGTTGCTCTCAATGGACCTGCAGGACTGTCTCTCAGCACTCGGCGAGGTAACAGGGCGGATTACAAATCAAGAGGTTTTAACAAATATATTCAGTAAATTCTGTATAGGAAAATGATATTATCCATGACAGGTTATGGCAAAGCCGAAAGCCAAATTGGCGGACGCAAGATTGTATGCGAGATTCGTTCGCTGAACTCGAAAGCAATAGAGATGTCAGTCCGACTGGCACCTATGTTCCGCGCAAAAGAGTTAGACTTGCGCAGCTTGGTTTCCAAACGTGTGGAACGCGGGAAAGTGGACCTTGTGGTGGTAGAGGAGCAATCAGCTCTCAGCGGTCAGCCATCAGCGCTCAATTGGACGGCTGCGAAAGAATATGCGCGGCAATACGGCGAGCAGTTCGGCGAACCGGTGCCTGCTGAAGTGATGGCGGCGATCATGCGTCTTCCGGACGTGACGAAAACTCAGGACGAGACTTCGGAATTAACGGATGAAGAATGGCAGGCGGTGCAGGAATTAGTGGAAAAAACGCTGGACGCATATGATGCTTTCCGAATCCAGGAAGGCGCGGCGCTGCAAGCAATGTTCACTGAAAAACTGGACGGCATAGCGGCTTTGTTAGCGGAGGTAGAACCCTATGAGAAAGGCAGGGTAGCGAAGATTAAAGAACGATTGGAACAGAACTTGGCGCAACTGAGCGCGCAGACACAAGCTGAGATAGACCGCAACAGATTAGAACAGGAGATGATTTATTATCTGGAGAAACTGGATATCACTGAAGAAAAAGTGCGGTTGGCAAATCATATCAAGTACTTCCGCGAAACGATGAGTGAAGGAGTGAGGAGTGGAGTAGGTAAGAAACTCGGCTTCATCGCGCAGGAGATGGGACGCGAGATCAATACCCTCGGCTCCAAATCGAATCAAAGCGAGATGCAGATCATCGTCGTCAAAATGAAAGATATCCTCGAACAAATCAAAGAGCAAGTATTGAATGTACTATGATATATATATTTTGTGCGCCTTCGGGCAGCGGTAAATCAACCATGGTGCAGCATTTGCTGCAGACATATCCCGGTAAATTCGAATTGTCGGTATCTTGTACGACACGTCCTCCCCGCGGACAGGAAGTACACGGACGAGAGTATTATTTCATCTCGGTAGAGGAATTTCAGAAGCGCATTGCGAATAATGAGTTTATCGAATACGAGCAGGTGTACGAAGGTTTGTACTACGGTACATTGAAGGCAGAGATCGAAAGGATTGAATCAGCTGGCAAACAGGTGCTTTTCGACGTGGATGTCAAAGGCGGAGTGAACCTGAAACATATCTTAGGCGATGCAGCTACTTCGGTGTTTATCTGTCCTCCTTCGATAGAAGAATTGCGCCGAAGGCTGGAAGGCCGCGGAGATACGAGCGCGGAGATGATAGAGAAACGGCTGGCCAAGGCGGAATACGAGTTGAGTTTTAAGCCGCAGTTCGATCGCGTAGTAGTCAATGACGACTTGGACAAGGCGTTTGAGCAGTTGGATGCAATTATTGAGAATAAATAAACTCATAAACGGAGCAAAGCTCCACTAAACTCTAAAACAACGATGCAGCGCATCGGTATATACGGCGGCAGTTTTAACCCGGTGCATTTCGGTCATGTGGGGTTGGCGAAATGGGTGATACAAAACACCGATTTGGACGAATTATGGCTGTTGGTAAGCCCCAATAACCCGTTGAAAGAGGCCGACATTCTGGCACCGGAAGAAGAACGCTTGGCCGCAGTCCGCGAAGCTATCAAGGATATCCCGGGCTTGAAGGCTTCCGATTTCGAGTTTGCTCTTCCGCGGCCTTCATATACCGCCAACACCTTAAGAGAACTGCAGAAAGCTTATCCTGACTATGAATTCACGCTCATCATTGGCGAAGATAATATAGCAATCTTCGACCGATGGAGGGAATACGAATATATTCTGGAGAATTTCAGGATCTTTGTCTATCCGCGCCGCGAAAGTCTTTCTGGCGAAGCCGGCCTGTCTGCAAAGCGATCTGGAGTTTTTCAGGCAAAGTCTGTCAAAGAGATTCGCTACCTCAGCGAAGCTCCGTTTTTCGACATTTCATCAACCTCCATTCGCCGTTCGCAAGGACGGAAATAAGTTCCAGACCTTCTTTTTCTGCGGCTTCTTGTAGGATAGGACAATCGGATTCATAGAATCCGCTGAGCCACAATTCGCCTCCTGCATTGAGCGCAGCAGCATAGGCAGGCATGTTTGCCAGAAGCACATTTCGATGAATGTTAGCCAAAATAAGATTGAAAGTGAATGGCGGAACCGTCTCCCCTAAACGTACATCAATATCCACCTTGTTTAGAATAGCATTCTCTTTGGCATTGGCGACACTTTTCTCGTCTATATCAATAGCTACCACTTTTTCTGCACCACGGCGTTTGGCGAAGATAGCCAGTACACCGGTGCCTGTACCATGATCCAGAACGGTCTGACCATGCAGATCGGTTGCTGTCAGTTGCTCTATCATCATAGCTGTCGTCTCATGGTGTCCTGCGCCAAAGGCGCAATGCGGTACGATAGTGATACCGAGCGGCAGTTCTTGCACCGGGTGCTCCGCTTCCCATGTGGCATTCCAGTTCTCATCCGGACAGGC
Source organism: Paludibacteraceae bacterium (assembly GCA_017649845.1). Taxonomy (GTDB): domain Bacteria; phylum Bacteroidota; class Bacteroidia; order Bacteroidales; family Paludibacteraceae; genus Colicola. The sequence goes on along the minus strand of JAGCFY010000169.1, from coordinate 15,581 downwards.
TTCCGCTTGCAGAAGTTCCGCTCCTTCGGTATAAGATATCTGAGATTGAATATTGGTATTTTGAGTCTCCCAAAGTTCCGAAGGAATATAATATAGGTCGCCGTCAATAGTATCTACTCCAAGATCGCATAACTGCTGATCAAAGAGGTCTTTCTGCCATTCTTCGCTAAAATTAGTCTTTATATGCAAAACGTGATATAGCATCGCCTACTAAATAATTACTTCCTCCTATAAAAATAGCATCTTCCTGCGTAGCATGTGCCAAGGCGTAGGAGATAGCCTCGGAAGGATCAGTTATGGCCATTCCCTCTTTGCCCCATAGGGAAAGCATCTCTTCAGCACTTCTTGCGCGCTGCGTATTGGGACGCGTAAAAATATAATGGTATTTCCCTCCGTTCGGTAACAGACGCATCACGACGTCCGTATCTTTATCATTGACCATACCAAAAACAATATATATGTTCGGGTTAGTCATTTCTTTGAGTTGCCGTGCCACATACTGGATGCCATGGCTGTTATGCCCGGTATCGCAGATAATAAGCGGTTTCTCCTGTAGTGTCTCCCATCGGCCATGCAGCCCTGTCAAAGAGCATACATGCGCAAAACCCTCAGCAAGAGCGGATTTGAAAACTTGAGGATTCAAGTCTTTGAAGACAGTTGAGTAGTTTCGTAGCACCTGTAGAGCGACATAGGCTGTCTGGATGTTGTGGTCCTGATAGTTGCCTTTGAGTTCGCATTCGGGTGCTTCGCGTAGTCTTCTGGACCGCATATACCCGCATTGGTCAGCATACCAAATTCGGCAGTTGGTCGTCTCGGGTCCATCTCCTAATATACCGCACTCACGCGCACGAGCGAGGAACACGTTCATCGTCTGCGGGTGTGTCTCTCCTATAACGCACGGCACGGAGGGCTTGATGATTCCTGCTTTCTCTCGCGCTATCTGAGCGAGAGTGTTACCAAGGAACTCGGTGTGGTCGAAGCCAATATTGGTGATAACCGAGAGTAGGGGCGTGAGAACATTGGTGCTGTCGAGTCGTCCGCCGAGTCCCACTTCTACCACCGCTATATCCACTTTTTGCTGCACAAACCATTCGAACGCCATGGCAGTCATGGTCTCGAAGAAAGAGGGTTGTAGTTCGTCGAGGAAGGCTTTGTTTCGTTCCACAAACGCTGCCACTTCGTTCTCCGGCATAGGCACTCCGTTGATACGAATACGTTCGGTAAGCGAGACCAGATGCGGACTGGTGAAAAGTCCTACTTTGAGTCCTGCTGCCTGCAATACAGCGGCTATCAAATGGCATGTGGAACCTTTTCCGTTCGTACCTGCTACATGCACAGCGCGTAGTTGCTCATGCGGATTGCCTACATGCGCCATTAGCCGGAGCGTCGTTTCTAATCCGGGTTTGTACGCCGCCGCACCTACGATATGAAACGGAGGACGGGACGAATAGAGGTAATGTATCGCTTCGCTATAGTTCAAATTCCAAATTTATGATTTATCTACTACTTTGAAATCCAGAATGCCGTCTGCTCTACGGCGGGAAAGCCATCGATAGAGAGAGGGTGATACGTGAATGGCTGCAGAGCGGCTGGTGAGGGCTACGTTTTGTCGGTTCATGGGGTTGAAGACCGTGATATGTAGCCGTCCGGTGCCTTTGTTAGCCCGGATCTGTTCTGTCAACTCGTCCGCCATCTCCGGTGTGAGGCTATTGAGCGAGAGGGAGATATTCAGTCCCTCCGTCCGCTTTTCCTGCACCTCGTTGAGCATCTCCACTTTCTGTACCACAAACTCAAACTCCGCCTCCTCATCTTTCCCTTCTCTAAACCATTTCTGTCCGGCACCTTTCTGCTGAACGACACCGGTAATGAGCACATAAAGATCCTTGAGCATGAGGTGGCCAAACTGCGAATAGGCGGAGCCGAAGAGGGCAATACGGTAACTACCGGTATAGTCCTCTATCGTATAGCGCCCATAGGGATTGCCTTTTTTGCTGATGAGTTGTTCCGCCTCGATGATAATTCCACCGAAGAGGCACGCCTGGTTCTTATGTTTGGCGATAAACTCCGAGGGTAACATCGGTCGTTCTTCGTCGGTTTGAGTAGACGTAGCAACGGGTTTGGGTTCCACAACAGCAGGCACTTCGTCTTCGTCAGGATCATTGCCATAGTCTAGTTTTTCCTCTTCCTGAACCGGCATAGAAGGTGTCATCTCCGCTATCTCTGCGCGAATCTGTTTCTCCGCTTCCGTCCGTTCTTCGGGTGTCCGCCAACGCTCAAAGAGCGAGAGATCCTGTGCTGTGATGTTACACAACTCGCGTACTTCGTATTCGTACTCGTCCAGTGGGTGAGCAGAGAGATAGATTCCAATTAGTTCCTTCTCTTTGTTGAGCCGTTCTATCGTGTTCCACCGCGCTACTTGCGGCAGATCCGGATGCTTTACCTCTACAGCCAAATCGAAGTCGTCAAAGAGCGAATTGGTATTGGTGGCCTGATCAGCCTGCCATTTGTTGCCATAGTTCATCAGCAATTCCAGACCGGTATAACCATTCTCATCTATACCGAAGAACTGTTCCCGGTATAAGTCGTCGAAGCATTCAAAGGCACCGGCTTGCGCTAAGTTTTCTATCGTTTTCTTATTGCATGATTGCAGGTTGACGCGCTCCAGGAAATTGAAGATATCTTTGTATTTACCGTTCTTTTCCCGTTCGGAGATAATAGCCTCCGCCGCGCCTTCACCAACTCCCTTGATACCACCCAAACCGAAGCGGATCGCACCGTCTTGATTTACGATGAAATTCAGTTCCGACTCGTTCACATCCGGTTCTAACACGCTCAGTCCTAATGTCTTACACTCGTCCATCAGTTTGGTGACCTCCTTGATGTCGTCTTTGTGAACGGTGAGGTTCGCTGCCATGAACTCGGCAGGGTAGTGGGCTTTGAGGTATCCCGTTTGGTACGCAACCCAGGAATAGCACGCTGCGTGCGATTTATTGAAGGCGTAGGATGCAAATTTCTCCCAGTCTTTCCAAATCTTATCCAATATCTTTGGGTCGTGTCCGTTGGCTTTACCGCCGTCCATGAATTTGTCCTTGAGCGAAGCCAGGACGGTCATTTGTTTCTTACCCATAGCCTTACGGAGTTTGTCGCTCTCGCCTCTGGTGAAGTTAGCTAACAGACGGCTGAGTAACATGACCTGCTCCTGATACACGGTGACACCGTATGTGTCCTTGAGGTATTTCTCCATCACCGGTATATCATATGTGACAGGTTCTGCACCCTGTTTGCGGCGAATAAACTGTGGAATATAATCCATCGGTCCCGGTCGGTAGAGTGCGTTCATGGCGATGAGGTCGCCAATGACGGTCGGCTTCAGTTCGCGCAGGTACTTCTGCATGCCGGCGGACTCAAACTGAAAGACCGCTACGGTGCGTCCTTCTTGGAATAACTTATAGGTCAGCTCGTCGTCGATAGGTATATGATCGATATCGATGTCTATGCCTCGGGCTTTCTTGATGTTCCGCAGACATTCCTTGATGATAGTAAGGGTAATGAGGCCGAGGAAGTCCATCTTAATCAGTCCTACAGACTCGACCACATGACCGTCGTATTCGGTAACAAGCACCCGTTTTTTGGAAGTCTTGTCCTCTACGGAAGACAGGGGCGCAAAGTTAGTCAGATCATCCGCACCGATAATTACACCGCACGCATGAACACCTACTTGCCGGATTGTACCCTCGAGTCGCGCCGCATATTCGAGCATGGAGCGTGTGTTGGGATCGCCGAATTTATACTCATGCTCTAGTTCATCTACTAATTGGTAGCAGGAGCGCAGATTAACCTTCGGTTTCTTGGCTCCTTTAGGTAACTTGCTCATGACTGAATCAGGAAACTCGCGTTCGGGGATCAGAGCCTTGAGGTCATTGACGCGGGGTAAGGGAATCTGTTGCACACGTCCCACATCCGCCAAGGCCGATTTGGTGGCCATTTTACCGTACGTGACAATATGTGCCACATGAGTCTCGCCGTACTTGCGGGAAACATAATCCAGCACTTTGCCGCGCCCGCAGTCTTCGAAGTCGGTATCAATATCGGGCAGCGATATACGGTCTGGGTTTAAGAAACGCTCAAACAGGAGATCGTATTTCAGAGGGTCCAGATCAGTGATCTTCAGGCAATATGCTACTACTGAGCCGGCAGCAGAACCACGTCCCGGTCCTACCGACACGTCCAGCTCCTCACGAGCAGCGCGGATAAAATCCATGACGATAAGGAAATAACCCGGGAAACCCATAGAGATAATTGTGTTGAGCTCGAACTCTATTCGTTCCTTCAGTTCCTCATCGTTCGCAAGCCGCTCTTCGCCGTAGCGGACCTTCGCACCTTCCATCGTCAAGTGCCGCAGGTAAGCGGATTCAAAAGCCAACCGGTCCGGATAATCTTCCTCTTTGCCGAACGAATCAGGGATGTCAAATTTTGGCATGATAGGGTCATGATCGATGTTGTAGATCTCTACCTTATCCGCTATTTCTTGCGTATTCTCCAGTGCCTCGGGAATGTCAGCGAAAATAGCAGCCATCTCTTCGGGCGTCTTGAGCCACTCCTGCTTGGTATAATGCATGCGGTTGACATCGTTGACGAAATGGTTTGTACTGAGGCAGATTAACCGGTCATGCGCTTCGGCGTCCTCTTCGTTCACAAAATGGGAGTCATTGGTAGCAATTAGTTTGACACCGTACTTGCGGGCCAGCTCGATCAACACCGGATTCACTTGTTTCTGCCGCTCGTACACCTCTACATCCGCACCGGCTTTCTGGGTCTCATGCCGTTGCAGTTCGATATAATAATCGTCTCCAAACAGGTTCTTAAACCATTTCACGGTTTCCTCCGCTTCCTGAAAAACACCCTCCTCAATGAGTTCTTTTACTCCCTTCCCTTCAGGGAGGGGTTTGGGGTAGGCTGCCGCCATGATCTTCTGCGGCAACTCGCCACCAAGACACGCGGACGAACAAATAATACCTTCGTGGTACATCTCAAGCAGTTCGCGGTCGATACGGGGCGTATAATAATAGGCATCGGACATATAGCCCAGGGACACAATGCGGCAGAGGTTATGATAGCCCGTCATGTTTTTAGCCAGCAGGATCAAGTGGTACCCTGATCGGTCGATGAAATACGATCGCCCTTCTCCGTTTATGGCCTTGTCATCCAGGCGCGAGTGACGTCCGCGGCGGGCACAATAGACTTCGCATCCTACAATAGGCTTGAACCCCTCTTTGCCTTTGCAATAATCCAGCAATTCCTTAATGCCATACATATTGCCATGGTCGGTCAAAGCCACTGCATTCATGCCGGTAGCGATACATTTATCTACTATTTCCTCTACTTTTGATAGACCGTCCAGCAGGGAATAATGGGAGTGTACATGTAAATGCGTAAAACTCATATTCAGACAATTTGGCTACAAAATTACAACTTTTTTTTGAAATGTGCAAGCGTGTACACGTTCTTTGAATATTTTTTTATTTTTATTTGCGTATGTGAAAAAAAAGCAGTAAATTTGCACCGCGATTTTTATGGTGCATATTATGGCTAAGATGAAACCCTATTTGGATAACGAAGGCCGGGCGTTGCCTTATCCTTGGATTATCAATATAATGCTCTTTATTGTAGGCGGGATGCAAACGATTCGTTTGCGGTTCTGGAGTCGCAAACCCCGTCATGCGGCGGAGAAAACGTTGCGTGATATACTGGCGATTAGTCGTGACACTGTTTACGGCCGGGAGCATCATTTCGACCGGATTTTATCCGCCACGACGGCAGAGGATTTGTTTCGTCTGTATCGGTTGTATGTGCCGGTGAATGACAGTTTTGAGACGCTGCGGCCTTATGTAGAGCGGCATAAGAACGGCGAAGAGGACATCCTTTTTCCCGGAAAACCGGACATGTACGCCACTACTTCCGGTACTACCTCCGAACCCAAATGGATCCCTATGACCCATAAATATCTGAAGGACGTATATGGCAAGATGAGTCATATATGGACCTGGAATTTTGTCAAACATCGCGACCGCATTTTCGGTGGACATATTTTCACAACGGTAGGCAAAGAATGTGAAGGGTATGCTCCGGACGGCACGCTTTACGGATCTGTGAGCGGTGTGCTGGTGCGCGATATTCCTCCCATTATCAAGAAGCATTATACGGCCCCCGCGTCTGTGATGTCGATCCCGGACTACGGTACGCGTAACTATGTCTTGATGCGTCTGGCGCTGCAGCACAGGGACGTGACGCTCTGGGCCACGGCTAATCCTTCCACGATCCTGGAACTCCTGCGTGCGCTCAACGAGAACACCGAGGAGATGATCAACGACATAGAGAAAGGTACGATATGCGAAGATTTCGAGATCCCGTATGAGATTCGGTCCGAATTGGATGCCTACGTAGCTCCGCGGCCTGAGCGGGCTGCCGAACTGAGGCAGATACTGGCCGAGAAGGGACATCTCTATCCATGCGATTTCTGGCCGTGGTTGCAGTATCTGAGCACCTGGAAATGCGGCAATACCAAGATATATATGGATAAATACATGGACCAGTTCAATTGGGACAAGACTTTCTACCAGGAATTGGGTTATATTGCTACGGAGTGCCGCTTTGGTTTCTCGCTGGATGAGACGAACGAGTCGGTCCTCTTCCCGCAGTTCCATTATTATGAGTTCGTGGAGGAGAGTGAGCTGGACAGCCCGCGCAAGCATTTTCTGCAGATAGACGAACTGGAGGTAGGCAAGCGCTACTGCGCCTACGTGACTACCTATTCCGGCCTCTTCCGGTATAACATGAACGACCTGGTAGAGGTGGGAGGCAAATTCCGTAATACGCCTACAGTACACATGGTATCCAAAGTCAACGGTATCGTCTCTATGACAGGCGAGAAACTATACGAACCGCAGTTCCTCGACGCCGTGCACAAGGCGGAAGAGATCACGGAGATCAAGACGAAATTCTTTGTGGGTTTTGCCGACGTAGAGGAGTCCAAATATCATTTCTATTTCGAGTTTGAGAACGAGAAAATCACGCAGGAAGAAGCGGAGGCTTTCACCAAAGTAGTGGACGAGCAGTTACAACATATCAACCTGGAATACGAATCCAAACGCCAGTCCTTCCGTCTCCACGAGCCGGAGACGCATATCCTATTATCGAACGCGTACGCGCGTTTCAAGGCGGCATGTCTCAAAGACGGATTTAGGGACGGTCAGTTCAAATTCAACCTGTTGATGCAAGACGAGAAACGCCGGACGAAATTTAACTTAATACAGCGCTGGGAGAACCGCTTCGAGCAATTCAGCGAAACCGTTATTGAAAGAGCAGATAAGATCGATGAAAGACGAAAAGAGCGTGCCGAGCGTCGCAAGGCCAAAGCCGAAAGCCGTCGCAATAGACGATAAGATACGTACAGTCATCTTTGATCTGGACGGCACGATATACGATAAACGCGGTCTGGCCGCCAGGATGGTAAGCCGCCTCTGGTGGTGTTTGCCGCTATTGATGGCGGAGCGTTTTGCGCGACGCAATGCTCACTATGTGCAGTTTGCCTCCGAGGAGGAGTTCTTCGATTTTTTCTTCGTTACCATGGCGCGCGGTCATTGGTGGGGACCGAGGATAGCCGAGAAATGGTATCACTTGGTGTACCTGCCTACCATGGTGCGTCTCATCCGGCGCTATCATCGCATCCGCCCGGAGGCACGCACACTGCTCCGTCTCTGCCGCAAACGGGGGCTCCAGACAGCTATTTATTCCGATTATGGTTCGGTGATAGAGAAGCTGGAGGCCCTGAATATAGAATATGCGCAGTTCGACCTCCTTGTCTCGGCGCCGCAGTTAGGCGCTCTCAAACCGTCCGAACCCTCTGCCAGACGTGTGCTGGAACTGCTGCAGGCTGATCCCAAGACCACCCTGTTTGTAGGCGACAGGGATGATAAAGACGGTGCTACTGCCCGCGCCGTAGGAGCGGAGTTTTTACTGATTAATTAGGATACTTGGAAAACTATGAACAAACGATATCAAGATCTGAAAGTGACCCCCGGGACCTATGTCCCCCCGGTGAAGTTGAATTATCCGGAGGACGATCCGTATGTAGGGATGTACAAACCCGTGTACGATCGCGATTTCCGCGAGGTGGATGCTTCGTATCCCTATTTTGACGAGTCTTTCAGTAACAGGCGACTGATGTTCCTCGGCTATCTCTTTGTGCTGCGGCCTTTAGGCTGGATTCTGCGGCTCAAATACGGTCTGCGATGGCGGATAGAAGGCGAAACCAAGTGGCGTCGCACTTCGTGCGGAGTACGCCGGTGGCTCAGGCAATTCGACCTCTCACGCGGTGCCATCACGATAGCGAACCATTGTTACCGGCATGATTGCGCTTCCGTCCTCACCACCTTCCATGCCTCTACTCGCACGCGCATACCTATGTTCGCGCCGAATTTCCGGACTAAGGATCAGATATACCTGCGTATCGTCGGCGGAGTGCCTATTCCTGCGCCCGAAGCGGGACTGAGCGCCATGAAAGCATTCAATGCTGCTTTCGATCAATATAACGAGAAAGGCTATTGGTTTCATATCTTCCCCGAGGCGAAACGATGGGACTGGTACAAACCGCTGCGGCCCTTCCAGAAAGGAGCGTTCACTATGGCCTATAAATATAACAAACCGATCCTGCCTTTTGCCGTCACCTATCGTCCGCGAACGGGCCTGTGGCGGCTCTTCGGACCCAAAGATGAACCGTTGACGCAAGTCATCATCGGCGCGCCGATCTACCCGGATACGACCCAACCGCGGGCCGCGGAGGTCGAACGGCTGATCAACGAAACTCACGCTACGATATGCCGCTTAGCCGGAATAGAACACAATACCTGGCCGTCGCAGCTCTGATCGTAGCGATGTTGATCTGGTCGGTCAGCGGGATTGCTATCAAGCATGCGCTGCTGGCCCTGCCGCCTTTCACTATGATCGTGCTGCGGTTTGTGCCGTCGGTCCTGCTGATGCTCGTGATAGGTCTGGTGCGGCGCGATCACTCGCTCTTCTGTCTGCAACGGATGGAACTCCGGGACCTGCCCCTCTTCCTTCTGGCGGGGTTCTGCCAGCCGTTCCTCTATTATATGTTGGAGACCTATACCTACGATGCGCTCAATAGTCCTACTATCGCCGAGACACTGCTCTCTACCTCGCCCCTGATCAGCCCGCTTCTGGCGGCGTTGTTCTTGCGCGAAAGGGTAACGAAATACAATATATGGGGTATCTTGATTTCCACAGCCGGGGTCTTTGCACTTACCCTTGCCGGAAGCACGAATTATTTGATAGGTAATTATTGGGGTATATTATTGGCTTTCGCCGCTGTCTCTGCCGCTGTGATTGACTCGATCATGATGCGCAAAGCACCCATGAGATACAGTTCGCTTTCCTTCGTCTTTTATACCCAACTCATCAGCCTCCTCTTCTTCCTGCCCGTCTGGTGCTGGCGTGAAGGACCGCAAGCCCTGATGGCTATCGATTGGAGCCAAGCCGCTACGTTCGGGTCTGACCTGAATACCGCACTCTATTGTGTGTCATACCTCACTGTTTTTGCCAGCGTGACCGCGTTTATCCTCTTCTGTTTCGCCCTGCGAAAAATAGGAGTGACGCAGGCCAATGCGTTCAATAATATCCGACCTATGTTCACCGCCGTGTGGATGTTTCTCTTCTTCGGAGAACAGCTCCCCGCGGCCAAGTGGATTGGTATGGGATTAATCATTTTCGGACTGTTTGTGTGCCAAAAGCAAGAAAAAATTGCCGATTCTTAAGATTTTTTTGCTTATACGAAATAAATTTCGTACCTTTGCACACTTTTTTCGTTGATTTTGTTTTTGGCGGGCAAAGCAACAAACTGAGACAAATATAACAAACAAATGGAAAATATCTACTCGATTGATTTCTTTTATGACCTGCTGTACATTATGTTCATCGTGGGTCTGGTGGTTTTTGTAGCGCTGTATTTCGTCGATGCGGGCTATGGTAAGATGCGGTCGGAGAAATGGGGACCGTCGATTAACAACAAAGTTGGTTGGTTTTTGATGGAGTGCCCGGTGTTCTTCGTCATGCTCTATCTCTATTTTAAGTCCTTCCCGCTCTACGACGGAGTGACAAAACAGGCTCCTTATTGGCTTTTCTTCCTTTTCTTTGAGTTCCATTATTTCCAGCGCTCGTTCGTTTTCCCGATGCTGCTGAAAGGGAAAGGAAAGATGCCGGTGGTGATCATGTTCCTCTCCGTAGTATGGAATCTGATCAACGGATATATCCAGGGTTACTGGCTCTTCCATCTCGCGCCGCAGCATTATCCCGAACTCTATACCGCTTCGTGGATCACTTCACCGCAGTTTATTATCGGTACGATTATTTTCTTTACCGGATGGATCATCAACATGCATTCCGATCATGTCATCCGTCATTTGCGCCAACCGGGCGACACGAACCATTATCTGCCTAAGAAAGGCTTGTATAAATATGTGACAAGTGCCAACTATCTGGGGGAGATCACCGAATGGCTCGGGTTTGCTATCCTCACCTGGTCGCTCGCCGGACTGCTCTTCTTCTGGTTCTCCTGCTGCAACCTGGTACCACGCAGTCATGCAATATACAAGAAATATGAGGAAGAATTCCCCGATGAGTTCGACCGCAAGAAACTGAAACGTATTATTCCGTTTATTTACTAAATAATGGCAACAAAAAAGAAGCAAGAGCCGGCTAATGAGTCCAAGCTCTTTACTCCCTACCAACTGGGACCCATCACGCTGCGCAATAGAATTGTGCGCAGCGCTGCTTTTGAGAATATGGCGCGTGCAAACGCTCCTACTCAGGAATTACAAGACTATCACGTCTCTGTCGCTCACGGCGGAGTAGGTATGACCACAGTGGCGTATTGCGCTGTTGATCTGAGCGGCGTCTCTTTCGACGGCCAGTTGTATGTGCGTCCGGAGATCATACCCGATATGAAGAAGATGACTGACGCGATCCATGCCGAAGGCGCTAAGGCCAGCATTCAGTTAGGCCACTGCGGCAATATGACGCATTTCTATACCTGTCATTGTATGCCGGTTAGCGCAGATACATGGTTTAATCTCTATAGCCCGACCATTCATCGTCGCCTAAAAGTGGCGGAGATCAAGAATCTGGTGAAGAAATTCGGCGAAGCGGTGGACTGGGCTCGCGAGTGCGGCTTTGACTGTGTCGAGATCCATGCCGGACATGCTTACCTCATCTCCCAGTTTATCGCTCCGCGCACCAACCATCGTCATGATGAATACGGCGGCTCGTTCGAGAACCGCGTGCGTTTCATGAACGAAGTGCTGGACGAGGTGATGCTCCATGCCAAAGACGACATGGCGGTAGTGGTCAAAACCAATATGTGGGATGACTGCTGGCACGGCGTAACGATAGAAGAAGGAATAAAAGTCGCCAAAGAGATCGCGAAACATAAGGTACACGGTATCGTTCTCTCTGGCGGTACGGTCAGCCGTTCGCCTATGACGATCCTCGGCGGCGCTATGCCGTATAAGACGCTGGCGCATTATATGAATATGAAGTCCTTCTGGTGGCTCAAAGCAGCACTCAATATACCGGGTGTACACCAGATCATGCTGCCTACTTCGCCGTTCAAGGAACTCTATTTCATGGATAAAGCCAAACTTTTCCAGAAAGAGATCACGGATGTACCTCTGATCTATGTCGGAGGCGTACAGTCCGGCGATAACTGTCAGCAGATCATGGACGAGGGCTTCGAACTCTTCCAGATCGCGCACGTGCTCATCAAGGATCCGGAGTTCGTCCATCATGTGCAGGAAAACCCGCATTATCATGCCGGCTGCGGACGATCGAACTACTGCGTCGGACGTATGTACACGCTCGATATGAAATGCCATGAGTGCGTGGAACGAGACGGAGAGCAGATCGCTCCGCGGATCAAACGAGAAATAGCCGAACTCGAAGCGGACGCTAAGAAATCGATTGAACAACAAAAAGCCGCAAAATAAATGTTAGCTCTTGTAACAGGTGCTTCGTCCGGCATAGGACTTCAATACGCTACTGCCTTGGCGCGCGACTACCATTGTGACTTGCTGCTTGTCAGTAATCAGCAAAAGGAATTGGATGAAGTAGCCGCTTCCCTCGCTGAAACCTACGGAGTGAAGACTATTGCGCATTTTGCGGACCTATCTCTGACCGACGCTGCGGAGGCTCTCCATGCTTGGTGTCATGAGCAGGGGCTGCAGGTAGATATCCTGATTAATAATGCCGGGGTGTTCTTCTTCAATCCTTATTGCGAGACCTCGATGAAACGCATCGAACTGATGTTACAACTCCATGTCATGACGGTAGCTAAGTTGACCAGACTCTTTGCCGCTGATATGTGTGCACGGGCGCTCACAGAAGAGGAAGCGAACCAGCGCATTTGCGGACACAAACGCATGAAGGGCTATATCCTTAATATGAGTTCCATGTCCGCGTGGATGGCTATGCCCGGCATCCAGACCTATAATGCCTCCAAGGCCTTTATCTATAATTTCTCCAAGTCCATTTGGTACGAACTCAAGCCGCAGAACGTCGGTATTACGGTCATGGCACCGGGTGCAGTAGATACTGCCCTTTTCGGACTCGCGCCTAACTTGCGTAAGCTGGCGGTCGCGCTCACTGTCTCTATCCCGCCGGAGAAATTAGTCAAACGGGCACTGAAGAAGATGTTCCGAAACAAGAAAGCAGACACGCCGGGATTCATCAACTGGCTCTGTACGCCACTCCTCAAGCATACACCCGACTGGATGTTATTCTTAGCGCAAAAGAAACTGAAACAGTTTATGCATTAATAAAAAATAGAGCCTTCAAGGCTCTATTTTTTATTATTTCAGTTCGCTTAATGCGCGTTTCAACTCGGCATCATAACGCAGATTGTATGCGGCTTGACCCTTTTGGTAATAGTAACGCAACACGATCTCAGAACCGAGAAAATGCTGAATCTCCTCTTTATTACGCGCAATAGCGGCACGGAAATCAGGAGTCAGAATTGGGCGCAGGGCCTCGATTTGAGCGATAGTAGCCGAATCGAGGTCCTCGTGTTTCGCCATCTTAAGCATGTCGTCGAAGAACTTGCTCGTCTCGGTCTCGTACCGAAAACCCCGCTCGTCTAAGAACTGGCAGAAGTCTTCCATCATCTCGTCCGTCACTTCAAACTCCTCAGGCGAAGCTATATGCTCATGCTCACGGTGGTAACGTGTGGCGTAGTCAAAGAAATAATGGTTGATATATAGCGTATAGGTGATATCGACTTTCGCGCTGTCGTCCATCACAACATCCGGCAGAATACCTCCGGCCGTGTCGCGTTTCAATGCATGACCTTTCTGACGCTCGCTGTAGTCGATAGCCTGAATACAGCGGCCCGAAGGCAGATAGTACTTGCTCGTCGTGATCTTGACATGACCGTCGAAAACAACAGGACGGATGTTCTGCACCAAACCCTTGCCGAAAGTGCGTTGACCGATTAACTTGGCGCGACCTAAATCCTGAAGCGCACCTGCTACGATCTCGCTCGCCGAAGCAGAATGCTTGTCTACCAGCACCACCAAAGGCAACTCTTTGTACCGCGGGTTATTACGCGTCTTATAGACATAATGGCTGCGGGCTGTCTTGCCGCGCGTTTCCACGACTTTCGTGTCCCGGTCCACAAACAAGTTCACAATCTGCAACGCTTCATCGACGATACCTCCTCCGTTGCCGCGCAAGTCTATCACCAGACCACGGGCGCCGTGTGTGTAATACAACTCGTCCAGCGCATTGCTGAATGCCTGAGCGGAACCTTCCGTGAACTCGCTGAAAGCAATATACCCTACAGGCGCAGGGAGCGTGTCAGCTTTCAGTACGGTGTAATAACTCACCGGATCCAGATGAATATCCTCGCGCACGATAGATACCTTAAACGGCTTCTTTTCTCCTTCGCGCTCTAACTCCAGCACTACCGTCGTACCAGGCACACCGCGAAGCATGTTGCTTACCTCGCTGACCGTCAGACCCTTCGTGCTCTTGCCGTCCACGCTCAAGATCCTGTCTCCCGCCTGCACGCCTGCGCGTTGAGCCGGCTTGCCTTCATACGGATTAACAGCATATGTCCAAAGGCTGTCCTTCGGTTGTTTCTTTCCCGCTTTGTCCGGCCTCTCCCGTTGTTGGATGATACTGCCTATTCCGCCGTATTTGCCGGTCGTCAACATACGCAACTCGCGATCCTCTTTCTTGGGATAATAGACCGTGTAAGGGTCTATCTTGCGCAGCATGGCGTTTATCGCTGTCTCCGTCAGATCCTCGTAATTCAGCGTGTCCACATAATTCACATCCACTTGACGCAGCACATCGTTAAAAATCGCAATGCACTCGTCTGCCCGCGTCGTTGCCGCCCGCTCTTGGGCGAAGAGGGAATAAGGAGTAAGGAATAAGGATAAAAGACTTATTACTGTTAGTCTCTTCATTTTAGTCTTTGTTCTTTTAGCAGGCTAGCCTGCGGTCTTTGTTCTTTTAGCGAAGCGGTCTATCTGAGTTTATTCGGTACGAACTCACTCACATCCTTGCCGTACGCATACAAATCGCGCACCAGGGTCGAGGAAATATGCGCGTACTCCGGCCTGGTATACAGAATAATCGTCTCAATACCGCCTAACTGTTTGTTGGCTTCGGCCATGTTACGCTCGTACTCAAAATCCTCCACGCATCGAATCCCGCGCAGGATAAAATGCGCCTCTTTCTCTTTGGCGAAATCAACGGTCAGGCAATCGTATATCGCCACTTTCACCCGAGGCTCGTCTGAAAAAATCTTACGAATCGCCTCTTCCCGCTCACGGATAGGGAAAGTCTCTTTTTTGGTGCTGTTACGACCGATACCGATAATAATCTCGTCAAAAATCTCCAGACCACGCTTAACGATGTCGTAGTGGCCTACCGTAAAGGGATCAAATGATCCCGGAAATATTGCTTTCTTACTCATAATCTCTAATCTTTCAACTCTAAACTCTTCCGGTAATTGATGGCCGGAAAACTATACATTTCTATTAATTTCTCCCGCAAAAACTTCTCGTCTTTATTCAGGATATCTATCTTTGCCAGCCGGCTCTCGATATATGCCTCAAATTCCGTGCCATGCTCGTAGATCTCATATCCTTGATGAATATGACGGTCAATAATATCGCATACGTGCTGCAGTTGCTCATGCGCCGGCTGCTCCTTGTATTCCGGATGAACACTTAACATCGCGTCGATCTCGGGATTGATACTTTTCGTCAGCCGATAGACCACTCTGCCTTTGTATCCTTCTATGCCCGTACGCATGGAGAGCACATCGTCTTTCTTTGTCTTCTTCCATTTGGGGTTATCGCGCTTCAACTGCATCTCTGCCGCTTTTAGGTAGTCACACGGGTCATATTCGTACGTGATACTTACCGGACAGATGTTCAGCGCCTTCACGTTCTCCCAGAAATCTTCACCGTCTAACGTCAGCATGTGGATCACGCTGGCCTGCG
>JAGCFY010000021.1 GCA_017649845.1 Paludibacteraceae bacterium | reverse complement strand
GTTTGGAAAGATTGTCTTTGTCATCCGCAAGGATTTCGAAGATGATTTCCGCCGTGTTGTTCTTTCCAAATACGAAGGAAAGGTACAATGTGAACTATGCTTCCAGTCGGTCGATAAAGTGCCGGAAGGTTGCACTTACAACCCCGAGCGCACCAAACCATGGGGAACGAACCATGCCGTGCTCATGGGACGCGAACTGATCCATGAACCTTTTGCTGTCATTAATGCCGATGATTTCTATGGCAAGGAGTCGTACCAGGTTCTGGCGGACTTCCTTCGTTCGGTAGAAGGCAAACAAGGTGAGTATTGCATGATCGGGTACCGCGTTGCCAATACTCTGAGCGAGAACGGTTCTGTTAGCCGCGGTGTCTGCGCTACGGATGCGGAAGGAAACCTCACGGATGTGGTAGAACGCACCCAGATTGAGGATAAGAACGGAACGATCGTCTTCACCGAAGATGGAGTAGACACACCGCTTGATCCGCATACACCGGTTTCAATGAATATGTGGGGCTTTACGCCGGAGTATTTCGATTATAGCGAGAAAGCATTCAAGGCCTTCTTGGCAGAGAAAGGCCAGGAACTGAAATCCGAATTCTATATTCCGACGCTCGTGAACCAACTTATCGGAGAAGGCAAAGCTACCTGCAAGGTGCTCGACACTCCGTCCAAATGGTTCGGCGTGACCTATTCGGAAGATAGACCGCAAGTGGTTATGAAAATCAATCAATTAATCGCCAAAGGAGATTATCCGGCTAAATTATTTTGATTATGGCTAGAATTCTTGTTACCGGAGGAACCGGATACATCGGTTCGCATACAGTAGTCGAACTGATGCAACAGGGTTATGATGTCACGATAGTGGATAACCTAAGTAACTCGTCTATCGATGTGCTCGATGGTATTGCGGCTATTGTAGGTACCAAGCCTGAGTTTGCCAATATTGATTGTGGCAATTTCATTGATTTGGATGGCGTTTTTAAAACCTACCCGGACATTGTAGGTGTTATCCATTTTGCAGCCAGCAAAGCAGTAGGCGAATCGGTGGAGAAACCGCTGATGTATTATCGTAATAACCTCGGCAGTCTTTGTACGCTGCTGGAGGTAATGCGGTTGCATCGCGTTCAGAATCTTGTTTTCTCCTCTTCCTGTACGGTCTATGGCCAGCCGGATGAGGCACATTTGCCTGTAGATGAGACCGCGCCAATCCAGAAAGCGCTCTCGCCTTATGGTAATACCAAGCAGATCAACGAAGAGATCATACAAGATGAAGCACACGCAGATAAAAACCTGCATGCTACTATTCTCCGCTATTTTAACCCGATAGGAGCGCATCCGTCGGCATTAATAGGAGAGCTGCCTAATGGTGTACCGCAGAACTTACTGCCGTTCATCACCCAGACAGCAGCAGGACTGCGTCCGGAACTCAAAGTGTTCGGAAATGATTACAACACGCCGGATGGCTCCTGCATCCGCGATTATATCTATGTGGTAGATCTCGCTAAGGCTCATGTCAAAGCAATCGACCGTATGCTCAATGCCAAGGATCGCGAGCAGGTAGAGATTTTCAATCTTGGTACAGGAACGGGTCTGAGTGTCCTCACGCTGATTAATGAGTTCGAGGCTGCTACAGGCGTTAAGATACCTTATACGATTGTCGGTCGCCGTGAAGGTGATATCGAAAAAGTATGGGCTGCGCCTAAGAAGGCCAACGAAGTGCTGGGATGGAAAGCAGATACACCGATTCGCGACGTACTCGCTTCTGCATGGAAATGGGAGAAACATATCCGTAAAATTTGAATCATAAATCATAAATTTGACGAAGTCAATGCTGTATCCTTTTAAATTCCGACCGCAGTTGTTCCATAAGTTATGGGGAGGACATACTATCGAGAAATGGTATGACCATGTGCCGGCTGACTACGAAAATGTCGGCGAGGCATGGGTGATTTCCGATATCGAGAAGTATCCTACGGAGGTTTCCAATGGCCCACATACCGGCGATTCGCTGCAAGATTTGCTTGAAGTATATATGGACGAACTCGTTGGCGGAAAAGTCTATGAAACCTTCGGAAATCAGTTCCCGCTTCTGATGAAGTTCATTGATTCAGAGGATGATTTGTCCATTCAGGTACATCCGGGCGATGATTTTGCAATCGAGCATGAGAAATCGCTGGGTAAAACAGAGATGTGGTACGTCCTGCCGGCTAAAGGGTCTTCGGCTATTTACCTCGGTTGGAAGCAGCAGATGAATGCTTCGCTTATTCATGCGGCTATTGCAGATGGCACTCTCTCAGACTATTTGCGCGAATACAAAGTGCATGAAGGCGATGTGGCTTTTATTCCTGCCGGTACAGTACACGCCATGCGCAAAGATACGATTGTGGCTGAGATCCAGGAGAACTCGGATCTTACCTATCGTCTGTATGATTATAATCGGGTAGGAAATGACGGCAAGAAGCGTCCTCTTAAACTGGACAAAGCCATGCAAGTCATGGATTTCTCGCCGAAGAATGAAGCGTCCTGTGTCTCAACGGTGCCGCGCTTTGACGGCGTGGTAAATCTCAAGAAGACGCCGTTTTTCACGACAAATCTTCTCTCTCCGACCAGGCCTATTCAGCGCGATTATATGCTGCTTGATTCATTCGTAGCATATATGTGCGTGGAAGGGCAATGCAAAGTCACAGCGCTTGATGGCGAAGCGGAAGATAATAGTGTTTCTCTCAAACTGGGGGAAGCAGTATTGATTCCCGCGGCGCTCAATGATATCCTGATCGAGCCGCAGGGACATTGCAAACTGCTCGAAGTGTATGTGGAACTTTGATCTTAACTGATCACTGACTACTGAATACTAAAAAAGAGGCGCTCGCCTCTTTTTTATTGGAAGAAACTGAAATGTACACTGCCGTAAGTGCGAGTCTCTTTATGATTTGGATGGTTTGTGAAATCGGTATCCTTACCATGCTCAATGACAATCCATCCGTCCGGCTTCAGGATCTCCTGCTTCAAAATCAAATCGGGCAGGGAAGGGAGTTCTTCCAATGCATAAGGAGGATCAGCGAAGATAAAATCATATTTTGCCCGGCATGAATTAAGAAATTTAAATACATCTCCGCGGATGACACTTAAATTCCGGATTCCAAGTTGCCGGCAGCATGTGATGATCCAGTTCTGCTGCACATGAGCAATCTCCACAGCCGTCACTTCTCGTGCTCCGCGACTCACGCATTCTATACCAATGCCACCGGTGCCGGCAAAAAGATCCAGTACATCAATTCCTTCGAAATCGATCCGATTATTCAATAAATTGAATAAACTCTCCTTGGCAAAGTCTGTGGTAGGCCTCGCTGTAATATTTTTAGGGGGCGACAATCGCCGCCCCCCGTATCTTCCAGAGATTATCCGCATTACTCCCAGTTACCTGCGTTGTTGTTCGGAGCATAGATATCACCTACCTTCAGGCCGGGGTAGTGCTCCAATTTGTTCTCGCGGTCAACGAGGTTAACCAGTTCTTGCTCGTTCAGGTCGTGCAGATAACTCTCATACGGAGCGCGTGCCTCAAACAGCGGAACGCGAATGCCTTGGCTGGTCTTATAATCGTTGTTTACCTCAATCTCAAAACGCTTGCCTTCGCTGAACGGAATCTCAACAATCTTGTCGATTGTATTCTCGTCGTACTCACCTTTATAAAGCGACTGAAGCATATTCAACTCAATCGTATCACGACGGAAACCGGATAAACCGTTGTTAATCACGTCTTTATCATTCGCCCAAATATAAGCGTACAATGCATCTGCATCCTCAAACTGATTCTTTTTCAGTGCTTTTTTCTTAGCCTCGTTCAGGATCTTAACAGCTTTGTGCTCTGTCAAGCCTGCCTCCAGTTGCTTGTCAGTCAAACTACCTTCCTTCATCACCTCTTTCTTCGGAGCTGTTTTCAGGAAAGTGAGCAACGTATCATAGCTGGCTGTGAAAACACCTTTTTGGTGGTGATATTCCACCTCGGCGGTACGCAGATCAACCAAATGCTTGATCACCGTTACTTCACGCTCTGCACGTGTGTTCTCAAACTTAATAGGAGTGGTAACGCTTGTTACGCAGAAATAGCACATTACAACTGCTGCGATACTCAGCGCACAAATTAAAATAAGTCGTGTTGCTTTCATTATAGCTTAAATTTAAATAGTTTGCACAAAAATCGCTGCAAAGGTACAAAAAAATTTGCATATATGCAAGAAAAATCGTAAATTTGCAGCGTTTTTTATAGATTACTTCCCTAACGGGACAAAATGAACATGTATGGAAGACAGCAATAAAGTCCTCTTCTCGATATTAAATGAACGTCTGGAGCTTCTCCGTCAATTGGATGCGGAAGGTGATTCGGATCGGCGCAGGCATATTGCGCGCGAAACGCAGAATCTGCATGCTCCTATGGCGCATAGGCTTGGTCTGTACCAGATTAAGACCGAGATGGAGGATCTGGCGCTCAAATTTCTCGATTACGATACCTATAAATATATCGCGCACGCGTTGAATGCCAAGAAAGCGGAGCGCGAGGAATATATTGCGCGCTTCATCGCGCCGCTGGAGGAGAAACTAAAGGCTGAAGGTTTTACCTTCACTATCAAAGGTCGTCCGAAATCGATCCACTCTATCTATCATAAGATGCAGGCCCAGCATTGCGATGTGGACCGGATATACGATCTTTTTGCCATCCGCATTATTCTTGATTCTCCTTTGGAGAAAGAGAAATCGGATTGCTGGCAGGTTTATTCCTTAATTACCGATATCTTTCCGCCGAACCCCAAACGTCTGCGTGACTGGCTTTCCGTGCCTAAAGAGAATGGATATGAGTCGCTTCATACTACCGTTCTCGGTCCGGATAAACGATGGGTAGAAGTCCAGATTCGTACTAAACGAATGGATGAAGTGGCGGAGCAGGGAGTAGCTGCTCACTGGTCGTATAAAGGTGTCAAAGGTTCGCTCATTCAGCGTACAGGCGATGTCTATGTTTTCACGCCTACAGGTGATCTCCGTCGTCTGCCGGCGGGAGCTACCGTGTTGGATTTTGCGTACTCCATCCATAGCGAAGTAGGTGCGCATTGTGTCGGTGGTACGATTCGCAACCAAAACGTCTCCATTCGTCAGAAATTAGAGAATGGCGATCAGGTAGCTATTTTAACCTCGCCGAACCAGCATCCTAATCCCGACTGGCTCACGTTTGTAGCTTCTACCAAAGCCAAGAACAAGATCCGCCAGGCGCTCAAAGAGATTGAATACAAACAGGCGGCGGAAGGAAAGGAGATTATTGATAGGAAGTTCAAGAATTGGAAAATCAATTATACCGAAGGGGATATCACCAAGATGGCTACACGGCTTGGATATAAAGCTGTGTCCGATATGTACCAATCCGTAGCGACAGGCAAGGAAGATGTACAACGTCTGCGTGAAGTGCTTCTCGAGCCGGAGGAACAACCTACTACGCCGCGTGAACATACCGAGTATGTCGATAAATCCGAACTCAAAGGACTGGCTATTGAGGTGGATATAAATGTCAAGAATGTGGATTATAACCTCTCGCGGTGTTGCAATCCGCAGCCTGGAGATCCGATTTTTGCTTTCGTCTCCGTTCTCAAAGGTATCCGCATCCACCGTTGCGATTGCCCGAATGCGGAAAATATCCGTGAGCACTATCCATACCGTGTCTTACCGGCAAGATGGGCGAAGAAGAGTTGAGTGTTTAATGTTTAGCGTTTAGCGTGTCAGATTATCCATCCATATTATTAGAGCAAGCCGTTAATCAGATGGCTTCGCTGCCCGGAGTAGGGCGCAGAACGGCTTTGAGGCTGGTTCTGCATCTGCTGCGTCAGTCTGATCAGGATGTGGAGGCTTTCTCCAATGCCTTCACGCGTCTCAAAAAAGAAGTGATCTATTGTCGTGAATGCCATAATATCTCGGATTCCGAACTCTGTCCTATCTGCGGCTCGGCGCGCAGGGACCATTCTACAATCTGCGTTGTAGAGAATGTGCAGGACGTTATGTCTATCGAGAATACCGGCCAATACAGCGGTGTTTATCATGTCCTCGGAGGAATTATCTCGCCGATGGAGGGTATCGGACCGAAGGATATTGAGATAGATTCGCTTATAGAGCGGGTGACCAAAGGCGGAGTGGATGAAATCATTCTTGCTTTGCCTACGACCATGGAAGGAGACACGACCAATTTCTATATCTATCGCCGCCTGCAGAATGCCGGTAGCGATATCAAGATCTCTCAGATAGCCCGCGGAGTTGCCGTAGGCAATCAAATCGAATATACGGATGAGATCACTCTCGGCCGCTCTATTGTTAATCGTACAGAATTTAAAGGATAATATGGAAGAGAAAATAAACAGAACCCTAAACGGGTATTATTACGGAGTGATGGCGCTTACGCTCATCATTTTGGGAGTTATGTATTACCTTACTTCGCGTCCGGATTTTGAACCTTTCAGCCCGATGGAGTCTCTGGGCATGACGTTACAATACATAGCTATCGGAGTGACGCTGGTAGCAATTCCTTTCGGATTGTATATGGTCAAATTGTTCAAGCCCGATACGTTGGAGAAATACAAGGAAATAGCTACCGGACGTATCCTGATTGTAGGTCTGACGATGCCGGTTAATATTGCTTTTTATTACCTCATGGGATGCCATAAACCGATGATGTGGCTGGCTGCCATGAGTGCCATCGCCTGGTATTTCACCAAACCGACGCTCGGTAAGATGGAGCAGGAGATGAAACCCAAAGATCCCAACGAAGAAACGTATTGATATGATAATAGCTTGTGATTTTGATGGTACGATTGTAACGCACGAGTACCCGCGTATAGGAAAACCCATTCCTTTTGCCATTCAGACCCTGAAGAAACTGCAGGAAGAGGATCATCATCAGATCATCCTCTGGACCGTTCGTGAAGGCGAGCTTCTGCAGGAGGCATTGGATTATTGTAAGTCCAAAGGACTTGAGTTCTATGCCGTTAATTCGAATTATCCGGAGGAAGAACCCGAACATCATACGCCGCGTAAATTAGTGGCAGATCTATGGATTGATGATCGCAACTTAGGCGGTCTGCCGGACTGGGGTGTGATTTATAACATGGTTCATACCGGTCATGCGTACGAACCCGCTCCGCAAGGCAATATGGAGGATCTGCATAAGAAGAAAAAAGGTTTCTTTGCCCGTCTATTTGACTAAAAGGCCCTATATAGAGTGAATCCCGAGGGCATCCCGAGGGAATCACGTATCCCGGTACACCCTATAATATACATAGTATATTATTCCGTGATTTTTAATTTATGATAAAATTAAGAAAAATAGAACCCTCTGATCTGCCGTTTCTCTATCAATGGGAGAACGATGCGGCAGTATGGGCGGATGGAGCGAACCATAATCCGCTGTCCCAGCAGGATTTGCGGGATTATATTGCTTCTACCACCGGCGATATCTATAAAGATGGCCAGCTCCGCTTGATTATAGAGGATCACTCAACACGAAACACTCAACCTTCAACCATCGGTTGTATTGATCTTTTCGATTTCGATCCGCGAAACAGACGTGCCGCTTTGGGCATGTATATCGCGCCGGAATACAGAGGCAAAGGAGTAGGGCATGAGGCGCTCAAGCAACTCGAAGCCTACGCCTTTGATTTTCTTCACCTTCGGTGTCTTTATGCGGTTATTGCAACGAATAACCAAGCCTGCTCCGCGCTTTACGAGCATGCCGGCTACAAACCATCTTCGCCTATGCATGCCTGGACGCTGGAGTCTGATGCCGTAATCTGGCTCAAAAATCAATAATTACTTGCATATATCAAAAATTATTGCTAATTTTGCAGCCGAATACATATCGTCGCTTGCCGACGTAAAACAGCAAGCATCCCTCATGATGTAAAAAGGAGGACATATTAAAAAGAAGCGTTTGCTTTACTCTTTATTGAGAAAAATTAGGAACTTTTCAGACGATAAGAGAATTGCAAATAGGCTTCGCGCGTTAGCGTGAAGTTACTATCTGTACACTCATCGTCATGGTTTTCCTAATTACCTCTCAATAGAGTGTGTGGCATAGCAACCTCACGCTTTTGTTATAAATAGTTAACTTAAAATAATACGAGTATGAAGAAATGTTGTTTATTGTTATGGGCACTACTTTTGTTGCCAAGTGTATGCGTTTATTCGTTAGACGTAATCTTAACCAAGTCACGAATGCAGGTACAATGCAATATCGTTTCTCAAGATGAGAACACTGTGACGTATCAGCTTTTAGATTCTCAAGACAAAGAATTGTACACTATGGAGAAATCGGATATTGAAAAAATATACCCGCATACAGAAGATATTGCAACACCCCAAGAGACTAAAAATGAGTCTGTAGGTAATGAAAAACAAGCGAATGATATTATTGTACTGAAAGATGGCGTACAACTGGATGTTATTCTTGTTGAGGTAGCCGACAAACAAGTAAAGTACAGAAAAGCAAATAATCCACAAGGACCACTTTTCGTCAAGGAGATAGCAAATATTAGTTCTATTATATACGCAAACGGAGAAATAGAGGAATTCACTCCAAAAGCCGTATAAGTCGTAGAAGAATTAGCAAAAAGTAAAACAAATGATAAAGAAAATGGCTTTGTATACATATCTGAAAATAACGAAATAAAAATAATTTACAATTTTGAAAAAAAGACGATACATATATATGCAGACAAACCACTAATGTATCATGCGAAAGACGTAAGGAATATTACACCAACGACCTGGTATATTGGGGCAAAAGAATCATTAGTGATTTTTGATATGAATAATAAATTGGAAGGAATAGCTCTTTTAAGTGGGTGGAATGCATTTATTGGGAATATTTCCTTTCATAGATATTTTAAGAAAAAAATGCCGAAAACATTTTTGCTAGAGATACCTTATGAAACAACAATTGGAAGATATAAGATGTCATTGACTAATTAAGAAAATGGGTAAAAAACTATACATAAGTGTTTAAAAATTAACGTGTAACAATCGAGAATAAGATATAATAACACAAATGGACAAAATATATTCTGTTAGATGGTTTGGGCCTTTTGAAACTCTGGAAGATATCAGACACTTTGAAAATGAACATAAATCCATGAGTTTTCAACTGTATATTCTCAATGGATATAAGCCATATGCGAAATTATACGATAGTTATTATTGTGGGCAGACTCAACGCAGTGTGTATAAACGTTTGACAGACCCACATCATCACATAAACGAATTTAGAGATGTAAGTGCGATTTGGATAGGCTCTATCTCCAATGTTGAGCCAAGCGCTGGTGATATTAATGTTGCAGAAAAAATACTCACGGCACAGTTGCGTTCGATCTATGGAGAGAAGCATATGCTCAATAAAATTAACACGAGTTTTCCTAAATACAATGCATATATAGTAAATATCTGGCATAATCCGAAGGAAATGCGTCTGCAAAGATATCAAAGAGGAACAATTCCATCAGATTTACCAGATGTGATAGGGCATGAATACGAAAAGTTATTAGATGCACATTTGTTGTTTAGTGCTTCAAAAATCAAATGGGATAATGTAGAATAGAGTGATTAGCAGGTAACCAAGAGGTCACCTGCTTTTATTATACCTCTATTCTTAACAATTGTATACCTTTCAAACTCGTTCCTGCATCGTTTCAAATAGCAAAGGTTATACTGACCTTGCGCGGAGGGAGGCGGGAAGGGTAGCGAAGGTCTTAACAACCATGCCTGCGTGGTTGTGCAATCGCTACCTGCCGACCCCGAAAATCACGCACTTATAACGCACTAACGACGTACTTATCACGCACTTATCACGCACTAATTTTAAGCACTTAACACGTTAGTATTATATACATAGTATATAATACCGAAGGAATGCATCATATGAGGTAAAAATGAGTGATTGTTTTTTTGCATAAATTCTTGCATATATGGCATAATTTTTGTAATTTTGCAAGCAAATTAAAAATCAGAAGCCTTATGAAAAAGTATTTCTTCCTTTTAGCCGCGCTGATGATAGCTGTCAGCGGTATGGCACAGAGACATCATGACACCCGCGATCACGGCCGCGGACACGGCGGACGGGCAAGGGTAGAGTGCGCAACCAACGAACAGATGCGGATGTCGATGAACGTGTTAGAACAACAGTCATTTGATGACAAGAAACTGGAGGTAGCGAAACTATGCGTAACGCTCGGTCATTTCTGCGTAGATGATATCGCAAGGTTGGCTTCGGTTTTCTCGTTCGACGACAACCGCCTCAAGTTCCTCATATATGCATATAACTACTGCGAGGATCCGCAATATTACTATTCCCTGCGCGATGTATTCACCTTCCAGAGCAATTTTGACACGCTCATGGATACCGTCATGCCGGGCTATAGAAGAAGATAAATGGTGAAAAAATGCATAAAAAATGGCATACACTCTTGTGTATGTCATTATTTTTTACTAACTTTGCACCAAATTTCGTGTAAAATGAAAAAACTATTCTTTATTCTGATGGCCTGCCTCGTTTCTGTAGGCGTTATGGCGAAAAGTAAGATGTCTTTTGTTGTCGGTGGTGACGAAGAGAGTTATAACATGATCAAAGTCATTAACGAGACCTCGATGGAGGAGCTCACATGCCGCGTCGTTATTATTGAGGACGATGATCATGTGGCGGCTGTCTATGGTCTTTATCACCTCAAGGGACGCTCTGATTCCGACACGAGCACCAAGAGAATATGGCGTGGAACGAAAGTAGGTATTCAGATGCCGAACGACTTCAAAGGAGAGGTTGCTTTTGACGTGGAATACAAGGATTATCCCGTTTGGGATATGATCGTGATTCGCCTGCACGATGCCAAGGCTGCTTTTGATGACAAACTTAAATAACTAATATAAATTCATTATGAAACCAACACACATTGAGCATTTAGGTATCGCAGTTACCTCTATCGAAGAGGCTGCACCTTTCTTTGAGTTCCTTTCGGGAAACAAGTGTTATTCTATCGAGGTCGTTGAGGACCAGAAAGTTCGCACGGCGTTCTTCAAAGTCGGCGAAGTAAAGATCGAGCTTCTGGAGCCGACCAGCCCGGAGTCCACTATCGCCAAGTTCATCGAGAAAAACGGCGGTCGCGGTGGCGTTCACCACGTAGCTTTCAATGTTGAGAACGTTGCTGAAGCGCTCGCAGAATGCGAAGCAGCCGGCATCCAACTCATCGACAAAGCTCCGCGCAAAGGTGCAGAGAACCTGATGATTGCGTTCCTCCACCCGAAATCAACGAAAGGTGTATTAACTGAATTGTGTCAACAGCCGAAATAAGCGCATTATGGATCAAGCTAAATTAGACAAATTGGTTGCTAACCGCGAGAAGGCAATGGCCGGAGGCGGTGAAGCAGCGGTAGAGAAACATCACGCAAAAGGCAGTTATACCTGCCGCGAGCGTATTAATATGCTGCTCGACGAAGGTTCGTTTGAGGAAGTGAACATGTTCCTCACCCATCGTTGCCATGATTTCGGCATGGAGAAAAAAGTGTTCCTGGGCGATGGCGTAGCTGTCGGCTCCGGTACTATTGACGGCCGTCTGGTATTCGTTTTTGCACAGGATGCAACGGTTATCGGCGGTTCGCTGAGCGAGACCATGGCGCTTAAGATCTGCAACGTAATGGATCAAGCTATGAAACTCGGTGCTCCGATTATCGGTCTGAATGACTCGGGCGGCGCACGTATCCAAGAAGGCGCATGTGCGCTGGCAGGTTATGCCGAGATCTTCGAGCGTAATATTCTGGCTTCCGGCGTAGTGCCGCAGATCTCCGTGATCTTCGGTCCGTGCGCGGGTGGAGCAGTATACAGCCCGGCTTTGACGGACTTTATCCTCATGACAGAGCAAAACTCGTACATGTTCATCACCGGTCCGAAAGTAGTGAAAGCTGTTACCGGCGAGGATGTAACGGTTGAGCAACTCGGTGGCGCTAAGAT
>JAGCFY010000168.1 GCA_017649845.1 Paludibacteraceae bacterium | reverse complement strand
TTACCACAGCTAAAACCGATGAGGAGGGCTTCGCACTCCTGCGTGAGTTTGGTTTACCGTTTAAAAAGTAATTCAGACTATGGCAAAAGAATCAATGAAAGCCCGCGAGGTAAAACGCGCAAAGCTCGTTGCTAAATACGCAGCTAAACGTGCACAACTCCTCAAGGATGGTGACTATGTAGGGCTTCAAGCCCTCCCGAAAAACGCAAGTCCGGTACGTCTGCACAACCGTTGCAAAGTGACCGGTCGTCCGAAAGGATACATGCGTGCCTTCGGTCTCAGCCGTATTCAGTTCCGTGAGATGGCCTCCAAAGGTTTGATCCCGGGCGTAAAGAAAGCGAGCTGGTAAAACGCGTTGCGTCGGGGGCTTGCCCCCGCACGCAAACCTAATTAACATTATTAAATATTGTCCCGACAGGCGGGATTAATTTAACAACAAAAAACAATGACAGATCCAATCGCAGATTACCTCACTCGACTGAGGAATGCAATCAAAGCCGGCCACCGTGTGGTAGAAGTACCGGCTTCGAATCTGAAGAAAGAGATCACTCGCATCTTGTTCGAGAAAGGTTATATCCTCTCTTACAAGTTTGTAGAAGATGGTCCTCAGGGCACTATTAAGATTGCCCTTAAGTATGATCCGATGAACAAAGTCAACGCGATCAAGTGTTTAAAGAGAGTATCCACCCCGGGTCTCCGTAAGTATGTAGGCTATCGCGAGATGCCGCGCGTATTGAACGGCCTCGGTATTGCAATCCTCTCCACCTCGAAAGGTGTGATGACAAATAAGGAAGCAGTAGCTCAGCAACTGGGTGGTGAAGTATTGTGCTACGTTTATTAATAAGGAGGAACAGCTATGTCAAGAATTGGAAAACTTCCTATCGCCATTCCCGCAGGCGTGACGATTACCGTCAGCCCCGAGAATGTAGTGACCGTAAAAGGTCCTAAGGGCGAACTCAGCCAGGCTGTAGATCCCCTGATTTCAGTAAACGTAGAAGGTGCAGTATGCCACGTTACTCGTCCGAACGACGAGAAAGAGGCACGCGCTAAACATGGTCTTTACCGCGCTCTTATCCACAACATGGTTGTAGGATGCTCTGAGGGTTACAAGAAGACTCTTGAGCTCGTCGGCGTTGGTTACCGTGTAGAGCTTGCTCAGCCGCAAGTACTGAACTTCTCTCTCGGTTATACTCACCCTATCTACCTCGGCTTGCCGAAGGAGGTAAAGGTAGAGACCAAATCGGAGCGTAACCAGAACCCGCTCGTTATTCTCGAGTCTTGCGACAAGCAGCTTCTTGGTCAGATTTGTGCTAAGATTCGCTCGTTCCGCAAACCCGAACCGTACAAGGGTAAAGGTATTAAGTTCCAAGGTGAAATCGTTCGTCGTAAAGCTGGTAAGTCGGCTGGTAAATAATAGAAAGGAATAAGATTATGATTAAGAAAATTGCACGTCGCCTTAAGATTAAGGCTTCCATCCGCACCAAGGTGTCGGGTACTGCTGAGCGTCCGCGTCTGACCGTGTTCCGTTCTAACAGCCAGATTTATGCTCAGGTGATCGATGACCTGCAGGGTAAGACCCTCGCAAGCGCTTCATCGCTCGCTATCAAGGACAAAATGACAAAGACCGAGAAAGCCGCTGAGGTAGGCAAACTGATTGCTGCAGCAGCTATCAAGGCCGGTGTTAACGAAGTAGTTTTTGACCGTAATGGATATCTCTATCACGGCCGTGTTAAATCATTGGCAGACGCTGCTCGTGAAGCAGGTCTCAAATTCTAATAATTACGATCATGCAAAGAGTTAAATCAACACAAGACCTTGAGCTCAAGGAGCGTCTGGTCGCTGTCAACCGCGTAACGAAAGTTACCAAGGGTGGACGTACTTTCACTTTCGCAGCTATCGTAGTTGTTGGAAATGAAGATGGTATTGTAGGCTATGGTTTGGGTAAAGCAGGTGAAGTTGCTGCTGCAATGCAGAAAGCTACCGAGGCAGCCAAGAAGAACCTCATTCAGGTTCCTGTTCTGAAGGGTACTATTCCTCATGAGCAGTTCGCTAAATTCGGCGGTTCTCAGGTTTATATCCAACCCGCTACTCACGGTACCGGAGTAAAAGCCGGTGGTGCTATGCGTGCCGTACTTGAGTCTGCAGGTGTTCACGACGTCTTGGCTAAATCCAAGGGCTCGTCCAACCCGCACAACCTCGTTAAGGCTACTATCCTCGCTCTCGCTGAGCTCCGCGATGCTCGCACCGTGGCTCAGAACCGTGGCGTAAGTCTCTCTACAGTGTTTAATGGTTAATAAATTCTTCTACAATTATGGCAAAGATTAAAATTCAACAAGTACGTAGTACTATTAAGTGCCCGAAGGTGCAGAAGGAGACCATGGCAGCGCTCGGCCTGCGTAAGATGAACGCAGTTGTAGAGCACGAGGCAACCCCGGCTATTCTGGGTATGGTAGAGAAGGTAAAGCACCTCGTTAAAGTTATTGACTAATCCCTAAAAAACGAATTTACATCATGGAATTGAATAATTTAACTCCTGCTGCCGGTTCTGTAAAGACCGCAAAGCGTGTCGGCCGTGGAGCAGGTTCAGGCCTCGGTGGAACATCCACACGTGGTCATAAGGGTGCTAAGTCGCGCTCCGGTTACAGCAAGAAAATCGGTTTCGAGGGTGGTCAGATGCCTATGCAGCGTCGTCTGCCTAAGTTCGGTTTCAAGAATATCAACCGCGTGGAATACAAAGCTATCAACCTCGCTACTCTTCAGGCTCTCGCTGAGGCTAAGAAACTGGAGAAAATCGGTGTTGCAGAGCTCCACGAGGCTGGTTTCATCTCCAAGACCCAACTCGTTAAGATTCTTGGTAATGGTACTTTGACTGCTAAACTGACGGTAGAAGCACATGCATTCAGCAAATCTGCTGAGGCTGCTATTACCGCTGCCGGCGGCACTATCGTTAAACTCTAATTATTAACTCAGAATAAACTTGGTTTATTATGAAGTTTATAGAAACATGTAAAAATATCTGGAAGATTGAGGATCTCCGTAACCGCCTTTTGACTACGGCATTGTTCGTGCTCATCTATCGTTTCGGATCGTTTGTAGTTCTCCCGGGTATTGATCCTACGGCCCTTTCTGCCCTGCATAGCCAGACGGCAGGAGGTCTGATGGCGCTCTTGGATATGTTCTCCGGTGGAGCCTTCTCCAATGCGTCTATCTTTGCGCTCGGTATCATGCCGTACATCTCCGCATCCATCGTAATACAATTGCTGTCTATCGCAGTACCGTATTTCCAGAAGATGCAGAAAGAAGGCGAGTCCGGTCGTCAAAAGATGAACCAGATCACCCGCTATCTCACTGTAGCTATTTTGCTTTTCCAGGGACCGAGTTATCTCGTTAACCTTTCAGTGCAGATGGCTCAGGCAGGCCAACCTTTGGCTATAGGATTTAACTGGTTTACTATCTCGTCCACTATTCTGCTTACAGCAGGCTCTATGTTCGTTATGTGGCTTGGTGAGCGTATTACCGACCGCGGTGTAGGAAACGGTATTTCCTTCATCATCTTGATTGGTATTATCGCACGTCTTCCGGGAGCTTTCGTACAGGAGTTCTCCTCTCGTTTGAACGAGAACGGAGGCGGTGGTCTGATGGTCTTCCTGCTGGAAGTCGTGATCCTGTTGCTCGTGTTTGCTTTTGCAATCATGCTCGTGCAGGGTACACGTCGTCTCCCTGTGCAGTACGCAAAACGTATCCAAGGCAATAAGCAATATGGTGGCGTACGTCAGTACATTCCGCTTAAAGTGAATGCTGCTAACGTAATGCCGATTATCTTTGCGCAAGCCATTATGTTTATCCCTATTGCAATCGTAGGTTTTAACGCTACCGAAGTAAGCGCTTTC
Organism: Paludibacteraceae bacterium; assembly: GCA_017649845.1. Taxonomy (GTDB): domain Bacteria; phylum Bacteroidota; class Bacteroidia; order Bacteroidales; family Paludibacteraceae; genus Colicola. The sequence continues at coordinate 13,435 of JAGCFY010000168.1, read as the reverse complement.
TCTCGTGCATTCATGGATAACAATGGTTTCTGGTACAACTTCGTATTCGCACTTCTCATTATCGCCTTCACCTATTTCTACACCGCGATTATTATCAATCCGGTTCAGATGGCAGAGAATCTGAAACTGAACAACGGATTTATTCCGGGTGTAAAGCCGGGTAAGAAGACGGCTGAGTATATCGACACTATCATGAGCCGTATTACCCTTCCGGGTTCTATCCTGCTCGCTATCATCGCCGTGCTTCCTGCTTTCGCGCGTTTGTTCGGTGTTACGATGGGATTCGCGCAGTTCTTCGGAGGTACATCGTTGCTCATTATGGTAGGTGTTATTTTGGATACTTTGCAGCAGATTGAGAGTCATCTTTTGATGCGTCACTATGACGGATTCTTTGAGTCCGGCATGCGTATCAAGGGCCGCTCCGGTGCTATGGCCTACTAATTCGCAACTTAGATGATTTTTCTCAAGACTGACGAAGAAGTAGAGCTAATGCGGGCAAGCAACATCCTGCTTGGTAAGACCTATGCCGAGGTGGCAAAGGCTATCAAGCCGGGTGTTACTACCGCCCAATTGGATAAGATTGCGTACGAATTCATCATGGATAATGGTGGTCGTCCTGCTTGCCTCGGTTATGAAGGCTATCCCGCTACGCTGTGCACTTCGGTAAACGAGCAAGTGGTACACGGTATTCCTTCAGACAAAGTGGTGCTTAAAGAGGGCGACATTATTTCGGTGGATTCGTCTATTGACCTTAACGGCTGGCATTCCGATAGTGCTTATACCTTTCCGGTGGGAGAGGTAAAACCCGAGGTTATGACGCTTCTGCGGACAACCAAGGAAGCACTCTATCTCGGTATAGAGCAAGCCGTTACAGGACGTCGACTTGGCGATATCTCCTTCGCTATCCAGAACCACTGTGAGCGTGCAGGCTACGGCGTGGTACGCGAGTTTGTGGGACATGGCATAGGTAGAGAGATGCACGAGGAACCCGAGGTGTGCAATTATGGCCGCCGTGGAAATGGTTTAGTGCTCAAATCGGGCATGACTCTGGCTATAGAGCCGATGATTACTCTCGGACGCCGTAATGTGCTCATCGAGGATGACGGATGGACAGCCAGAACGATTGACCGCAAACCGGCAGCACACTATGAATTATCTGTGTGCGTACGCAACGGCAAGGCCGATATCTTATCTACCTTTGACTACATCCAAGAAGTATTGGGATCCAAATTCATCTAAATAACTAATAGTATGGCAAAACAAGACAGCATTGAAGTTGACGGAACGGTAGTTGAGGCTTTGTCCAACGCTATGTTCCGCGTACAACTCGAGAACGGACCGCTCATTATTGCCCACATCTCCGGTAAGATGAGGATGCATTACATCAAGATTCTCGCCGGTGACCGTGTCAAAGTGGAGATGAGTCCTTACGATTTGACCAAAGGAAGAATCTCCTTCCGCTACAAGTAAAATTATTAATCGGGAACCAGGAACAAGGAACCAGGAACAAGGACAAGTTAGTCTTGACTCCTGAATCCTGACTCCTGAATCCAAAAGAAAAACAAAGTTTTTACTATGAAAGTAAGAGCATCTATCAAGAAGCGCAATGCAGACTGCAAAATTGTACGTCGCAAAGGGCACTTGTATGTTATCAACAAGAAGGATCCTAAAATGAAGATGCGTCAAGGATAAGCGTAATCTTTAATTAGAATCAACAGCTTCTTTTAAACAATTATTTTTTTAACAAATTATCCTTAGTATTAAATTATGGCTATAAGAATTGTCGGTGTAGATATACCGCAAAACAAATGTGGCGAAGTCAGTCTGACTTATATCTACGGAATAGGTCGTTCAAGCGCAAAGAAAATTCTCGCTGAGGCGGGCGTAGACCCTACCCTCAAAGTAGAGGATTGGACGGATGACCAAGCAGCTAAAATCCGTGAGATCATCGGTGCTAAATACAAAGTGGAAGGTGATCTCCGTTCGGAAACACAATTGAACATCAAACGTTTGATGGATATCGGTTGTTACCGCGGTGTACGTCACCGTATCGGTCTTCCTGTTCGCGGACAGAGCACAAAGAACAACGCTCGTACCCGTAAGGGACGTAAGAAAACCGTTGCAAACAAAAAGAAGGCAACGAAGTAATCGCGCTTCTCTAGATTGTAACTTAGTTATTAACAATTTAAGTATCTATCAAACATTATGGCAAAAAAAGCTATTGCAGCAAAGAAGCGCGTAGTGAAGATTGATGGCGTTGGCCAACTTCATGTGATGTCTTCTTTCAACAATGTTATCGTTACTGTTGCTAACGGAGATGGACAAGTTATCAGCTGGTCTTCTGCTGGTAAACAAGGTTTCCGTGGTAGCAAAAAGAATACTCCGTACGCAGCCCAAATGGCAGCAGCAGACTGCTGCAAGGTCGCTTTTGACCTCGGTCTGCGTAAAGTAAAAGCATACGTTAAGGGTCCTGGACAAGGACGTGAGTCGGCTATCCGCGCTTGCGTCGCTGTCGGAATCGATGTAACCGAAATTATTGACGTTACCCCGATGCCGCACAACGGTTGCCGTCCTCCGAAACGTCGTCGTGTATAATAAAAGTATTAACCCTTTAACGTAATTTAATTATGGCAAGATATATTGGCCCAAAATCTCGCATCGCCCGTCGTTTCGGCGAGCCTATCTTTGGCGAGGACAAAGTGCTTGCAAAACGTCCGTATGCACCCGGACAACACGGCGTTAACCGTCGTAAGAAAAACTCTGAGTACGGTACTCAGTTAGCAGAGAAGCAGAAAGCTAAATACACTTACGGTGTATTGGAGCGTCAGTTCCGTCTCCTCTTCGCTAAAGCTGCTCGTACCAAAGGTATTACCGGTGAAATCCTGATCCAACTCCTTGAGTGCCGTCTGGATAACATCGTATATCGTCTCGGTATCGCTCCTACCCGTGCTGCTGCACGTCAGCTCGTTTCTCACCGTCATATCACGGTGGACGGACAGGTAGTTAATATTCCTTCTTATTCCGTTAAACCGGGTCAGGTAGTGGCTGTACGCGAGAAATCCAAATCGCTCGAGGTCATCGCTACTTCACTTCAGGGATTCAACCATGCTAAATATGGCTGGCTTGAGTGGAATGAGGCTGACAAAGCTGGTAAACTCCTCAATATCCCGGCACGCGCTGAGATTCCGGAGAATATCAAGGAGCAATTAATCGTTGAGTTGTACTCTAAATAATCATTAAATTCATGGCAATATTAAATTTCATCAAACCTGATAAGGTTATCATGTTGGAGTCGAGTGCGAACAAAGGAACCTTTGAGTTTCGTCCACTCGAGCCGGGGTACGGAATTACGATAGGCAATGCTATCCGCCGTGTGCTGCTGGGCAGCCTCGAGGGGTATGCTATCTGCTCTGTCAAGATCAGTGGTATTGATCATGAATTTGCTACCATCCCCGGAGTAATTACTGACGTTACTAACCTTATCCTCAATCTCAAACAGGTACGCTTCCTTCATAAGGAAGGTGTAGAGGAAGAGACCGAAACTGTTAAACTCCATGTTCACAAAGCTAAGACTTTTACAGCAGGTGAGTTCAACGCCGTTCTCCAATCCTTTGAGATACTCAATCCGGAACTGCAACTGGCAGAGATGGATGAGTCTGCTGATTTCGAGATTGAGATCACCATCAACAAAGGTCGCGGATACGTACCTGGTGATGAGAATCGCAAAGCGAGTGACCCTATCGGCACGCTCGCAATCGATTCGATTTACACCCCTATCCGAAACGTCATGCTCTCGGTTGACCAATTCCGTGTCGGACAACGTACTGACTACGAAAAGCTCACTCTGGAGATTACTACTGATGGCTCTATCGCGCCGCAACAGGCGTTGACTGAGGCCGCTAAGATTTTGATCTACCATTTCATGCTCTTCTCTGATGAACGCATTGTGCTTGAGGAGGAGACAAAGAAGAATAACTCTGCACTCGATGAAGAGATTCTTCGTATGCGCCAGCTCCTCAACCAGAAACTGCAGGATATGGATCTTTCCGTACGTGCTCTCAACTGCTTGAAGGCTGCGGAAGTAGAGACTCTTGGCGATCTCGTTCGCTATCACCGCGCAGACCTGCTCAAGTTCCGTAACTTCGGTAAGAAATCACTCACCGAACTCGATGAACTGCTTGAGCGTAACGGTCTCGCCTTCGGAATGGATATCTCACGCTACCACGTGAATGATTAATTAACAATTTAAACGATTAAAAAATGAGACATAATAAGAAATTTAATCACCTTAGCCGTAAAGCAAATCACCGCGCTGCTATGCTTAGCAACATGGCTTGCTCGCTGATCATGCATAAGCGTATCAGCACTACTCTCGCTAAGGCTAAAGCGCTCCGCATTTACGTAGAGCCGATCCTCACGCGTGCGAAAGAGGATAATATGAACAATCGCCGTTTGGCTTTCTCCCTGCTGAAGCAGAAAGAGGTAGTGACCGAGCTTTTCCAGAATGTAGGTGAGAAAATCGCTAACCGTCCGGGTGGTTATACTCGTATACTTCGTACCGGTTTCCGTTTGGGTGACGCAGCTGAGATGTGTATCATCGAGCTCGTTGACTACAACGAGAACATGCTGAAGGAAACGAAGAAAGCAACTAAGAAAGCTACTCGTCGTGCAGGCAAAAAGGCTGTAAAAGAGGCTGTAGAAGAAGTAGCAGAGGCTGCTCCTGAAGCTCCCGCAACTGAAGTTGCAGAGTAAAACGTAAATTTTAAATCATAAATTTGAAATTGAGTTATGTTTTTGGACGCAACAAAACATAATGAGAACGTGACAGATCTCGCCAACTGCAAAGTTGGCGAATCTGTTTCCGTTTCTGGGATGATTCATAATGTCCGCGTTACGAAATGGGGCGGTTTCATCGTGCTGCGCAAGAGCCGTGGTCTTCTGCAGGCGGTAGTAAGCAATGAAACCTCTAAATTCTTCGATGAACAAGGCAACGAGATTGCTATGAACGACCTCTGCCGCGAGATGGCTGTCACCCTTACCGGAACAGTCAACGAGGCGAAGATTAAGGATCCTGCAGCTTTCTACAACACGATAGAGATAGCCGTAGCGGAAGTACGTGTCTTGAGTCGTCCTACAACCGCTGAGGTCGTGGATATGAATGCTCTCAAGTTCGGCGACGAAGAAACCCTGCTGCGCTATAAGTTTGACAACCGTCAGGTTACCCTCCGCAACCCGCGTGATATGGCTATACTGAAGGTGCAGAGCACGATTGCCCGCGCTTTCGGTGAGTTCCTCAGCGCCAACGGCTTCACCCAGATTTTCACCCCGAAGATCGTATCTGAGGGAGCAGAGGGCGGCGCGAATGTATTCAAGATGGATTACTTCGGCAAACAGGTGTATCTGGCTCAAAGTCCGCAGTTCTACAAGCAAATAGGTGTAGGTGTCTATGAACGAGTATTCGAGATCGCACCTGCATACCGCGCAGAGAAACATGCTACTTCCCGCCACTTGAATGAATATATCTCCCTCGATGTGGAGATGGGATTCATCAAAGGACAGGAAGATGTCATGACCCTCGAAGCAGCCTTGCTGCGTCATATCATCGCCGTCGTAGAACGTGACTGTGCACATGAGCTCCAACTGCTCAATGCTGTTAACCCCGTTTTGCCGGAACAAGTACCCGCGTGGAAACTGTCTGAAGTACATGAGATCCTCTTTGAGAACCATCTCTGTGAGCAAGACCACCGCGGTGAAGATGACCTCGCGCCGGAAGAGGAACGCGCTATCTGTAAGTACGCGTTCGAGAAATACGGTTCGGACTTCGTCTTCGTTACCCATTTCCCAAGTGAGCACCGTGCTTTCTATGCAATGGATGACCCCGAGGACCCGAGTCTGACACTCAGCTTCGACCTCCTCATGCGCGGTCTGGAGATTACCTCCGGCGGCCAGCGTATCCATAAGGAGCAGGAATACCGTGACAAGATGATTCGTCGCGGAATGAACCCCGACGCCTTCCGTTTCTACCTCGATACTTTCCGCAACGGCATGCCTCCTCACGGCGGCTTCGCCATCGGTCTCGAGCGTATTACAGCCTGCTTCTTGGGCATCGCCAACGTCAAGGAATGTTCTATGTTCCCTCGCGATATCAACCGCGTTGCTCCATGATAGTAAGGGATTCTGATAAAAAATGGCATTCACTCTTGTGTATGTCATTTTTTTGTTGTAATTTTGCAGACGATACGAAAAATCAAACGAAACGATGAAACACTTCTTTTTTACAATCTTTATCGCGTGTATATGCGCAGTAGCGAGTGCCGCGACAGTTACTTACACTGCTGACAATACAACTATCTTCTCGAACCCGGAACGTGGGTTTATTACCATGTTAGAGGGACATTTGACTCAAAGTAAGCCATATGCAGTGAAAGGTAACGAAAGTATTTTGGATAATAAAAAGACATCGGAAAAAATGTCTATTATCCTGGTGCACTATTATTTGGATAAATTTGTTAATACAGAGACTCTTCCGACCGAGGTGCTAAATGGTTTTGACCAAGATATGCAAGTATTGCGTAATAAAGGAATGAAGGCAATCATTCGTTTTTCTTATACCGCCAGTACGTACGTCAATGGTAATGGAGAAGAGTCTGCAAAAGATGCTAAGTGGGTAATCGCGCAAGGTCATATCAATCAATATAAATCGCATTGGCAAGCGAATGCGGACGTGATTTTCTGTTTCCAAGCAGGAATCATTGGTGCCTGGGGAGAATGGTATTATTCCGATAATTATGGCAATAAGCAAACAACCATGATTAGTTCCCGCCGCAAAGTAGTGGACGCTCTGTTGGAGGCTGTACCGGAAGACAGGTGTATCCAATTGCGTACGCCGCTTTTCAAAACCGGATACGTGAGATCCAAAGAGCCTCTCACAGCGGAAGAAGCATGGCAGAATACCGGCAAGGCGCGTCTGGGACACCATAATGATGCATTCTTATATGACTACGATAATATGGGTACCTATAGCGACACAGCGAAAGAGAAACCCTATCTGGCCCAAGAGACGCTCTATGTACCGCTTGGCGGAGAAACAGATATCACCAGCCGCTCTTTAGCAGAACAATGGGCTACTTACGAGAAAACAACCGCAGAGATGAGCCGTCTGCATTGGACCTTTATTCAGAGCGGCTATGCGCAGCAAACAACGAATATGTGGCGCGAAAATGGCACGTTTGATGAACTGAACCGCAAGATGGGTTATCGTTACCAGTTAGTGAGCGGTTCGTTTAGCGATCAAGTGCGACCTGGAGCGTATATTGATGTGCAACTGAAAATCAAAAATGTTGGCTATGCACCGCTCTATAACAAGCGTACAGCGTATATCGTGTTGAAAAACGGCAATAAGATGTACCAATTAACTTTACCTGTTGACCCACGTAGTTGGTTGCCGAATGGCGTAGTGACAGAGATCCATGAGGGTGTGAAAGTACCGGCAGATGTACCTGCAGGGACCTATGACATGTATCTCTATCTTCCTGATCAGTATGCCTCTCTTGCATCAAACCCGGCATATGCTATTCGCTTTGCGAACAATAATGTTTGGGAATCGTCTACGGGAATGAATAAACTGAACGCACAAGTGACCATATCCGGAAACCCGATAGGTCAGGATGTGGAGAATATAGAGATTGAGTCACCCAAGGCGGTCAAAGAGATCCGTGATGGTGTAATATATATTCATCGCGGCGATAAGACCTACGACCTCACCGGCCGTGAGATACAGTAATTTTATCAAAAGAATCCGACCGCTTGGCCGGATTCTTTTTGTATGATTCTGCATTGTCCCTTAACGTACGCGCTCGCAATAAGAACCATCGCGTGTGTCTACGCGTACAATCTCACCTTCGTTGATGAACAACGGAACGCGGATCTCTGCACCGGTCTCGAGAGTAGCGGGTTTGAGCGTGTTGGTAGCGGTATCGCCTTTCAGACCCGGCTCGGTATAGGTGATAGCCAACTCTACTTTTGTCGGTAATTCTGCAAACAGAATAGTCTCCGTTGTAGCATCAGATACGACATCTACCGTAAAGCCTTCTTTCAAGAAATCCACACCTGTGATCAGGTCATGCGCGATAGGTACTTGCTCAAAGGTCTCATTATTCATGAAGATATAGTCCTCTCCTTCCTTATAAAGGAACTGGTATGGGCGGCGCTCTACGCGTACATCCTCCAGCTTCTCACCGATATTGAAGCGACGCTCCAGAACGCGGCCGTCAACGACATCTTTAAACTTAACACGCATGATCGTATTGCCTTTACCCGGCTTAACATGCAAAAACTCAATAACGAAATACAAACGGCCATCCATACGGATACATACGCCGTTCTTAATGTCTTGGCTATTAATCATAACTATCTAAATTAAGATTTCGAGTTTATAAAAATTCCGTTTATTAGAAAATCGCTGCAAAAGTACAATTTTTTTTGCACATATGCAAATTTTTTAGTAACTTTGCGGCCTAAAAAGCAAAAATACTATGGAAGCGATACGTAATTTCTTTGGTGTAGTAGATATTTGGCAAGTGTTGTCCTCATTCATTTTCCTCATTGCTATTATCGATCCGTTCGGTAATATCCCGGTTACGATAGCGATGGAGAAAAGAGGATTTAAGATCCATGCGGATAAGGTTTGTATAGCGAGTTTGGTCATCCTGATGGCATTCCTCTTTTTGGGCGAATGGATACTTAAACTGTTCGGCGTACAGATCGAATATTTCGCCATCGCGGGTGGATTTGTGATTTTATTGATGGCTCTGGAGATGATTCTGGATGTCACGATTTTTCAAAATGACAAGTTAGAAAGTGAAGTAGAAGGTGCAGGTTCGATCGTTCCGCTTGCATTCCCGATGTATGCTGGCCCGGGTGCTTTTACTGCTCTGCTGGCTATCACGGCGGAGTATAGTATCGCCAGCCTTTGCGTTTCCCTGTTGCTTTGTATGCTTGTTTTGTATCTGGTATTGATCGGCACCAATTGGCTGACCAAATACCTCGGGCAAACAGCCCTTTATATCATCCGTAAGTTCTTTGGTATAATCGTTTTGGCGATCTCCTGTAAACTTATGTTCGGAAACCTTGCCGCAATATTCTAAAAATGTGCTGTTTAAAAGATTTTGAGATATGAAAAGCTTTTCTGAAATGACTATCGCGATGGCATCAGACCATGCGGGATTTGAACTCAAACGACAAGTGCAGTTGTTTCTGGAGGATAATGGCGCCAAGGTAAAAGACTTTGGTTGCTTCTCGACAGAGAGTTGCGACTATCCTGATTTTGCGCATCCGCTGGCAGAAGCAGTGGAGAAAGGAGAGTATGAGTTCGGTATCGTGATCTGCTCTACCGGCAATGGCATTACTATGACGGCTAACAAGCATCAAGGAATTCGTGCAGCACTCTGTTGGGAAACGAAACTTGCTGAGTTGGCCCGTGCGCATAACAACGCGAATGTGCTTGGACTGCCGGCTAATTTCATCTCTGCGCCGAAAGCGCTGGATATTGTACGCACGTTCTTTCAAACGGATTTCGAAGGCGGTCGTCATGAGCGTCGGGTTAACAAAATCGCGCTTCATTAACACATTCAAGTGTTACGTTAATTACGCACTGAGTCGCTTCGGCTTGGTGCGTTTTACGCATATGCCTGCGTTCGTCTCGGTTGAACCTGCGGCGATATGCCAATTGCATTGTCCGGAATGCCCGGTGGGTATGGGAAATAAGTCCGAAAAAGCAACGCAAAAAACGCCTTTTATGTCCCGTGAGGTTTGGGAACGGGTATTGGGAGACATAAAGGAAACAGCTCACACGGTGCAATTTTATTTTCAGGGAGAACCGCTGCTGAACAAAGACTTGCCTGCTATGATTGCCGAAGCGCATGAAGCTGGATTGTATACTATCCTTTCTACCAACGCGCAAGCGCTTACACCCGAGATGGCCGAAGCACTCGTTAAAGCCGGATTGAGCCGAATTATTATCTCCATGGACGGTCTGACGCAGGACACTTACGGTGCATACCGAATAGGCGGCAGTGTGGAAAAAGTGAAAATAGCTCTCCAATGGTTACAAAAGGCCAAATCAGTCTGTGCTTCGTCAGCAAGAAGCAGTCTTGTCATCGAACTGCAATGCCTGCGTCTGCAATCCAACGAACATGAATGGTGTGACTTTAAGAAGCAATACAAAACGCTCGGAGCGGACAGACTGGTATTCAAAACGGCACAACTGTACAACTACTCGGCCGGACATCCGCTCATGCCGTCTGATCCCCGTTATAGCCGGTATAGCCAAGGGGAAGACGGACTTTATCATCGCAAACCTTTGCACCGCGGATGTCTGCGTGTATGGAGCGGAGTAGTGATCACTACTACCGGAGAAGTATTGCCTTGCTGCTACGATAAGAATCATTCGTACGCGTATGGAAATATTATGAATACGCCTTTGGCGGAACTTTTTACAAATGAAAATGCGCGTGCATTCCGCAATGCCGCGTTACATGAAAAACCTCAAATTTGTCAGGAATGCTGGAGATAAAATGCTTTGATTTTGGTCCTTTCGCCACCAACACATACGTGGTCTCTGATGAGCAACACATCTTACTTGTGGACCCCGCTTGCTCTAACCAATACGAGCAACAGGCACTGTGTAACTATATCAACTCCCTTGTCAATCAATCTGTCTGTAGTCCGGTTATTCTCGCTACACATAGCCATCTCGATCATCTCTGGGGAGCAGCATGGGCAACAGAACAATGGCAAACCCCGGTGCTTATGCACGAAGCAGACATACCGATGGCAAAGGCGATGCAGGACCAATATACACTCTTTGGTGTGCGTGCCACGGCACAACCTTTTCCGGTAGAACCGCTGAACACCAGCACCATTCCTTCAGGTATTCAAATCCTCCACACGCCCGGTCATACACCCGGATCCGTTTGCCTGTATTGGCCGGAGGAAAAAACACTTCTCTCGGGCGATACACTCTTTCGTATGGGCTATGGCAGAACGGACCTGCCGGGTGGAAACATGGCGCAATTGATCTCTTCACTCGACCAACTCTTTACTTTGCCTCCCGACGTCAAAGTATATCCCGGACACGGCGATTTTACGACAATAGGAGCGGAGAAACGTTAAAAAAATGCAAAAATATTTGCGTATATCAGAAAAAAGCAGTACCTTTGCACGCTTTTTTGAGAAAAAGCAGATAAATGCCACGAAGTTGTAATGACATATTCGGCTTTAGTGGTGATCGTTTAACCCGACGATGAATCGTCAAATTGTACATTAAATTTATGTATTTAACATCAGAGAAAAAAGCTGAGTTGTTCGCTAAATACGGCAACGATGCTAAGAACACCGGTTCTGCTGAGAGCCAAATCGCTTTGTTCACCTTCCGTATCAACCACCTAACGGAGCACCTGAAGAATAATCGCAAGGACTTCGGTACGGAGCGCGCACTGACCGCACTGGTAGGTAAACGCCGCCGCATGCTGGATTACCTGAAGGCTAAAGACATCGAGCGTTACCGCGCTATCATTAAAGAACTCGGTATCCGTAAATAATACGGAAAAATCAGAAAAAGAATGGCATATGCTTGCATATGTCATTTTTTTTGTGTAACTTTGCAGCGCAAAAGTTTATGATTGAGATTAAGCCCTATATAGAGCACGCGGTTTTAGTGGGATTGATCACGCCGAGTCAACCTGAGGAGAAGACGAAGGAGTATTTGGATGAATTGGCGTTCTTGGCAGATACACATGGTATTGTGCCCGTTAAGCGTTTTACTCAGCGTCTTGACCAGCCGAATACTTCTACCTATGTGGGCGAAGGAAAGCTGGAGGAAATCCGCCAGTATATTGTAGAAAGAGAAAAGTCGAAAGACGAAAACGATATCGTTGATGTAGTGATTTTTGATGACGAGTTAAGTCCTCGCCAGATACGCAATCTGGAGAAAGCCATCAATCACCGCGAGAAACATCCGGCGAATGTAAGAGTGATAGATCGTACGATATTGATCCTTGAGATATTTCTCCAGCGTGCCCAGACATCCTATGCCAAGACCCAAGTGGAAATGGCGCACCTCCAATATATGTTGCCGCGTCTGACGCGAATGTGGAGCCACTTGGACCGGCAACGTGGCGGCGGTGGAACGAACAGAGGTATGGGAGAGACCCAGATAGAAGCGGATAAACGAGTGATAGGGCAACGTATCGCGTTGTTGCGTGAGCAGTTGAAAGTGATCGATCGTCAGATGGCGACGCAGCGGCAGCACCGAGGGAAAATGGTGAGAGTAGCTTTAGTGGGATACACCAACGTAGGAAAATCAACGCTCATGAACTTGCTATCCAAATCGGAGGTCTTCGCGGAGAACAAACTATTCGCCACACTCGACACCACGGTACGGAAAGTGACGATAGAGAACTTACCTTTCCTGCTCTCTGACACGGTCGGATTTATCCGTAAGCTGCCGCACCATCTGGTAGAGTCATTCAAATCGACGCTGGACGAAGTACGCGAGGCGGATCTGCTGATCCATGTGGTGGATATAAGCCATCCGAACTTTGAAGAGCAATACGAGGTGGTGGAGAAAACAATCAACGATATATGCGAGAAAGATATACCCCGCATAGTGGTCTTCAATAAGATTGATAATTTTACCTATGTGCCGAAGGAGGAAGACGACCTGACACCCGTGCAGAGGGAAAATCTCTCGCTGGAGGACCTGCAACGCACGTGGATGTCGCGGCTTGGAGAGGATTGTATCTTCATCTCGGCGCGCAACAAAGAAAATATCGAGGCCCTTCGTGCGTTGATGTACGACCGTATTAAGGCGATCCATGTCAAACGATATCCGTATAATGATTTTTTATTTCAACAATACGACGTATGAGAACAATTGACGAACAAGGCTATCATTTCGAGGAATGGCTGACCCCGAAACAAATCGCTGCCGATGTGCAGCAAGTGGCTGATAAAATCAGTGCGGACTATGCCGGTAAGGAGCCGCTGTTCATCGTGGTGCTAAACGGCGCTTTTGTCTTCGCTTCCGATCTGATTCGCGGACTGAAAGATATACGGTGCGAGATCACTTTCATCCGTGTCAGTTCGTACTATGGAATGGCTTCTACAGGCCAGTTAGAATTCATTGTTCCTCTCCAGCAAGTAGTGGATCAGCGCGATGTGATTATTGTTGAGGATATCGTGGACACAGGTCTGACCATTCATCAGTTGAAGGCCCATCTGCGCGGTTTGGGTGCTTCGTCCGTACGGGTGGCTTCGATGCTCTTCAAACCCAACAAACTGGAGTATGACGATGCCAAACCGGACTATGTCGGGCATGAGAGTACCGATGAGTTCGTGATCGGTTACGGTCTTGATTTTGACGGCTTTGTACGCA
>JAGCFY010000167.1 GCA_017649845.1 Paludibacteraceae bacterium | reverse complement strand
GTTGATTATTGTTCTGCTGGAGAGTCTTGAGAACTGGGTTGTCACGCCGCAGATCATGCCAAATCTCTATCGTTTGACGCAGAACGACCATGTCTTTTATGCCAATCGTATTCATACTCAGATCGTAGGAGCGCCATCTGCGGACGGACAGATGTTGGTCAATACGGGTTTGCTGCCTATTACGGCCGGCGGCACGTGTCTCCATTACGCCAGTCATACCTATCCCGGTATCATGAAACAGGCGCCGGATAGCGCTATATGTCTCTTGCCGCATGACACCTGCGTCTGGAACCAGACCGCCATGTCGCCCGCTTATGGATATGACTCAACCATCTGTTATTCGGATATCGATACCATTCTTTTCCAGAAACTTGACTCCCTTGTCGATCATGGCTATCGCTATATCCAGTGTATCACTCAATCAACCCATGCGCCTTTTGTCAACGAGAAATACTCCTCGCTCGACTTACCAAAATCCATGCCTTGGGTGATGTATAATTTTATCCGCGGCTTCAATGCCTTGGATGATGGCTTGGGTTATTTTATCCGTAAGATAGAGTCCGATTCGGTTCTGCAGCGCTATACCATCGTCTTCACCGGAGACCACCGTATTCTTCATTATGAGAAACGCTGTCAGATGCAGCGGTATGCTGATCGTCATGAGATGAACCTCACGCCTTCGGATGACTGCCTGCCGCTCATCATCTATTCCCCGCGTATCTCCGGTAATCCGCATTATACGGCTGATGCCTATCAGATGGATATCTATCCTACCTATCGCGCACTCATCGGAGCAGGGGAGTATAAATGGTCCGGATTCGGCACCAACCTCATGGACTGCACACAAAAAAGGCCTCTCCCGGAGGATGAAGCCTATATTCTTTCCGATAAACTGATCAGGAATAATTATTTCCAGCGGTAGCCGATTCCCAAACTGACGGATTGCGGGTAGATCAGTGCGTCCGCGATTTCTTTTCCTTTGTTCTCGCTGTAGAAACCTGCTATATCCGACAGGCTCACTTTATATTGCGCATTGATCTGGATGCCTATCGGGAACTCATATCCCACTGTAGCGCATATGCCGAAATGGTTATTATGCAGGCTATAAAGTCGGCTGTAATCATATGCCGGTGGCTCCTCTGCTTTCATCCGCATCGGCATGCCTGCCGCTACCGGGTCATCTAAGTTCTTGAATTTATTCGCAATATTCGATGCAAAAGTGAAATGCGTGAATATACCGCCTCCGAACTGGATATAACCTTTCTCCATATTACCGAATCGGCCTAAGAAATAAATCGGTATATCTACGCCGAAGGACCATAGATGGTTCGCGCTGTCCGTCACAGCGAAATAGTTCTGATGCGCCGTGAAGATCACTTGCGGCTGGATAGCGAAATGTTGCGTTACAGCAAAATCCAGGAATCCGCCTAATTCTCCGCCGACACGCATGTACGAACTCATCGTGTGGTGATCCCGCGTGATAATAAAATTACTGGTGTTCACTCCTGCCAAGATACCACCGGACACTAATCTGGGCAGTTTTTCCTGGTCCAGTGAATCTAACATCCGCTCGGTGTTAAATTCCACTAACTTAGCCTTCGCTTCTTCCAACGAGAGCTGTATCCTTGTGTCCTTGCTCTGAGCTGCCATACTTAGCGACAGAATCGCAACACTCCAAATTAATATTATTCTTTTCATGGCTTATAATGCAAATCTAAAGGTTATTTTAACGCCGTTTCTTCCCCATGCTCCAATTCTCCTCCGGCCGTGAACCAACTGAGGTGTTCCGTCTTCATTGAAGGCCGGACGGAAGCCGAGCGTAGGTTGGTTTGGATCGACAGGCTCCATCTTCTGGATCATATACGGCAATTCGTAGTCGTTATAGGTCAGTCGGCGTACGTAGTCGATGCGGATGAATTTAAGGATATTCTCGAATCCCGCAGTTAACTCCATATAAGGTAGTTTGCCGATAGGTGAACTGGTCCGGTATCCATCTCGGATATAGCCGTTGTGATCAAACGCATTATCTACTATCCCGTTCTCCCACGGCGTATGAGGGAAATCGTACAATCCGTTGTTACCCTCCAGATACGGGTTGTTTTTCTTCGTCAAACCTCCATAGATACCGCTGAAAGAAACTACGCCGCGAAGCTTCAGTTTGTTGATACCCGGTATACGGTTCAAGATCCAACCCTTGAAATAGTAGGTCGCATAAAGCGCTACGTATTCATCCATCATAAACTCCATCGGTTTCATCTGGTTGAATGCGCGCTGAGCCAGGAAAATACTCGTGCTGCTCTGTGGGATATATAGTTTGGTAAACGGTGCTTTCTGCCATAGCATACCAGTCTGTACACGCAGATCCAAGTGACCGAAGGCGGAGAACCAGAATCGTTTGTCGAAGAGGAACTCCGTACGGTTGTAGATAAATCCGTCGCCGCCGTTATGCCTGTCGTCCAGATAACCTACGTAGTGCGTCAACTTGAAGGTCGGGGCATCTTTGTCGATAGCGAAAGGACTGCGAATACCCATTCGGTCGATATAGATCCGGCTGCCCGGCGAATACTCCAATTCTACCATTCCTTCGTAGTTTCGGTACGATCCTATGTTCGTGTACGCTTTGCTCCAGCTTGAGTCAGCCGCCATCGTCCAATCTACCTTGTCGTAACTCAGCACACCCGCCGCTTCGTTGTTGGTGAAATCGAAGGTGGTGCGGATAGACAGTTTGTTGCGCCATTCTTTCATGTATTCCGCTTTAGCGTGGAAGACATATTGCGCAAACGGCAGGGTAGGTTTGCTTGTCGGGATAGAAGCCAAGATATGGTCTCTTCGGATGATATCCGTGTTTTGGCCCGGTTCCTCTACGTCGTATTGGGCGCTTACCTGGATATGATGCCTCAGTCCGTCGTAAGGTTGAGTCTTATGCTTGTCGAAAGTCCATACCAACGTTGCGTTGTATTTCGGCCGCAGGTCTGTCGTACCGAAGGCTACATATCCGCGGAAGAAGAACTGGTCGTGCAGCCTCGCCGTGCTCGCACCGCCTACACGAACGCGAACACCTTCTAACTTATTCCAACTCACGAAATTGTAAATCGGTCCGAAGTCGAACTTACTCTCGTCCAGATCGCGAGCAGGAGTAGTAGCGATATATTCCGAAGTGATGGCGTTTACAGTAGCTATCAGACTCGCTATACTCGGGTTAGCCGTTGCCTCACGTACTAAGTCATATACCGAATTTTCGTACCATGTCAGCGGCTCCGGACGCAGCGTATCCCATGCGGCTGCACCGAAACGCTGAGCCGTGGAATCGTTTGTCTCTACTTCGTCCGCGGTAAGAGCAGAGAAAGTCTCGCGGGGAATAGGTGTTTCCAAATCCCAGTCGGTGTAAATCTTCGTCTGGCGGGCTAACATACCGCGTTTGTTGTTCAGCACGTAGAACTTGGCGTAGGTTGTCGTTCGGTCCGGTGCCCACACGCCGTTTTCTAACTGCCGGTAGCTATGCTCGACTGAGTAGTTACTTACGAAATTCATGTTGATATCCGGCGGAATATTGATCGCGTATTTTTTCAGACGGAATGTCGAGTCGTTTATGATATAGAGGTGACCTGTAAAACCGTAACTCTCCGAGTTAACCGGCACGAAAGCCAGGTCGATACACGGATAGCCGTCCACCATGATGGTATCCATGATGTAATATTGGTAGAATGTTACGGCAAGTGTTGAACTCAGCGGAGAGACAAACCGGTTGAACAGCAGATTCATACTGTTGTCGTTGATATCCACGTCCTTGAAAATCGCATTGACGTTCTCTTGGAATGAACCCTGCGACACCAGATCTTCTACGCCGAACACACGCTTTTTCTCCAAAATCTTCTTCTCGCGATGCGGTTTGCGCTGATAGTATTCCGAGTTGATATGCTCACGGATACTTATCGTCACGTTTGGATACACACCGGTTGTATCTACATATTTCTCGATGAAATTGAATTTCTTCCAGAAAGGCTTCTCCCAGTTTACCTGGATATTATCCAAAGCAAACGACATTCGGCTGTAACTCTTCGCCGTATATTGGTCCTGTGCCGTCACGCAGAACGAGTCCTTGCGGGCTATCACGTTCTTGATCAATTCCACAGCAGGGTTGCCTTTGCGTTTGTAGTCGCGCTTGCGGTTCTTCGGCGTCACAACGATGTCTTGCAGACCATATACGTCAGGCGTCAACTTCACTTTTACGTTCTTACGGTTTTGCCCCTTACGAAGCGTCAGCATTTCGGTCTTGTAACCTAACATCTGAAAATTCAGCGTGTTGTAACCGGCGCTGTTACTGATCGTGAAATTACCGTCTATATCGCTCGTCGTACCTACCTCCGAAGGAATCATACCTTTGTTGGTGGTCGATTTTAAGAAATATATTTGTACAAACGGCAGCGTTTCTCCCGTGTCGCCGTCTACTACCGTACCTGATATACTCGTTATTTCCTGTGCAACCGCCATCCCGGCGAAACACAGGATCATCATTACTATGTACCTTAATCTTCTCACTTCTGTTGTTTTAAACTTTCTTCGTGTATCAACTCCCACATGCGGAGCATAAACGTCTCGTCCAACCCTAATCGTTCAACCTTCTGCCTTAAACTTTCAACGATCTGCTCGTATCGCTCCGGTTGCAACGGTGCTACGCCGTGTACTTTCTTCCATTCGCCGATACGTTTGCTTACATCCATTCGGGAAGCTATCGTATCCCATAATTTCTCGTCCAGCTCATCAATCTCCGCCCGCAGCCAGTTCAGTTCATTCTCGTCGGAAGGAGGGCAAATCAGACTGGCGAGACACAAGCGAGACACTAGCGAGTCGAGAGTGTTAACTAATTGAGTAGGGGTTATCTGCTGGTATTTGTCGGATAGCGCCTGCTCCGGACAGCAATGTACTTCGATCATTGCGCCGTTCATTCCCAGTTCGGGTATTTTCTGCATCAACTCCGGTATCTTCGCTGCATCTCCGCTCATATGACTCGGGTCCAGCAGCATCGGGATATCCGGTCGAGACAAACGTACCTGATGTGCCATAGACCAGCACGGCTTGTGTCCGCAGCCGCGATGAACGGCTATCACCGGAATACCGGTCTTCTCCAACCGCTCAATATTGCCGATCCATAAGCCCGCATCTTCATTCACCGGATTCTTGATAAGGATGCCCTTGAGTTGGTTCCTGCTGACAGCTAAACTGTCACATATGGCCTGAACCGCTTGCGGGTTAGCGCTTGTCCGCGCACCTATCCATAGATAATCCATGCCGGCTTCGATGGCAGCCTTGGCTTGCTCCGGCGTCGCTACCTCAGTAGCAATAGCTATGCCAAAATTCTCCTTGACCTCCTTTAGCCACTCTAAGGCTTCTGCGCCTACGCCTTGAAACGTGTGCGGGCTCGTGCGCGGTTTCCATGCGCCCGCGCGAAAAATAAAAGGCATCTCACCGCAAGCAGCCTTAATCTGACCCGCGGTGAGTAACACCTGCTCGCGACTCTCCGCAGAACAGGGACCTAATATATAAATCGGATTGTGAATTGTGAATTGTGAATTGTGAATTGTGAATTGTGAATTCCCCTTTAATAGCTCAACTGCAGTCTGAACAGCATCGGATCCGGAGTCCAACCTTCCTCGTAATAGAAATCAGAGATGATACAGAAAACCTCTACGAATCCTATGCCATAGGCATAATCCAAATGTTGCTGGTAGTAATACGGAGTGGTAGTGCTGTCAGGGTTCTCCAACTCTATCTGCATGTACGTCGTCTCCGGCAGAGCTACCTGGTAGGCATTTTTCTTGCCGCTGTTATACTCGTGATTCACACTTACCTCTCCGTAGTTATACACTTGCTCGGTCAACTCCGGTACGTCGAAATGGCAGAAGAACATGTTTGCGCTTTGGTCAAAATCCCATTGGTTGGCTGTCACGGTCAAATCCACTGTCTTTTTATGAAACGGCTCGCCTCGGTTGCAACTGCTCAGCAAAACCGCGCAGCATACCGCTGCCAGCATCATCATTAATGTCTTTTTCATAATCTTTTTTGTTATGTTCAATTTCGTTTCTAAACCTTTGCGGCTGCAAAGGTACTGCTTTTGCAGCACATATGCAAATTTATGACGCATTTTTTTGCAGTTTTTATGCGATTTTATGATATCTCTTGCCTACACGAGCCGGAGAAAACCGATACCGAAGCGTTCTACTGCCGCACGC
>JAGCFY010000166.1 GCA_017649845.1 Paludibacteraceae bacterium | reverse complement strand
TGGAGAATCGGATCTGTCTGCTGTGTATCTTTTCCAAAGCCCTGCATGATTTTCTCCATGTCGGTTGCAGCAAACGCAGAAACGAGGTCATCCACTATCCACACGATACGTTCGTCCAAATCATATCCGGCTATCTGTTGGAAGATCTTGCGCAAGAAGGGGTTGGTTTTCGGGATGAGGTTCGCAGCTTCTGCACGCGTGAAATCGTCCGGAGTGTCGTCGTGCAGACGCGCGGCAAACATACCATACGCGATAGTCTGCGCATAGATATCCGCAAATTTCTTTGGAGTGATATCATGCAAAAGCGTTTTACGGAAATCCTCCATGTAACAACGGAGTTCGGTTGGTGTGTCTCCGTCCTGAATGAGCGCCTGCTCGATGATGTCACGCAACAAACGCGCCTTCCCTGCCATCAGTTGCGCCAGTTTGGAAGCCGAAGTAATACGTTGCGGACGAGCGTTTTTGATATGCTCCATGAGCGAAACAAAACGGTCTGCGTCCGACAGGCGGATCTTATTGCCTTGTATCTCCGCCAAACGAACCGATTGTTGCCATTCGCCATGTTCGTACAGATGGAAATCCAGATAATCGGTAAAGATAATCGTGTCCAACGAAGCCTTGTAGCGGTCAAACTGCTCTTTGTTTTTCTTACGTCCGTCGAGGTCGCCGTCTTCAAGGTCTTTGGCCTCAATATAGGCTATCGGCAGTTGTTTACTAAGCAAGGTCAAATCCGGCGCACCGCAATCAATGTGGCTTTGCTCATTGATAACAGTACACCTTGTGCAATCATGCAAAAGACGCTGGAGCGCAGGACGGAAAGAATGCTCGGTCGTCAGACCTGTTTGATACAATTGATTGATCTCCTTGACATACGTGGAGATAAATTCGTTCATAGTAGCGTTTGTTATGGTTCGCTACTTATTCTGTCTTGTGGCTATAGGGCACAAAAAATGCGGACGATGTTTTGTCGTCCACATTAAGGCCCTAGGAAAGCCCACAGAATTAACAAAACACGCCCGCAAAACGGACGTTTACAATTTGTCATTCTGTTAACCGTATTAAAATTTCCTAGGTTCTAATGTGGTCTTGAACAAATAGCAAACGCTAATTAATAATCCTCTTTGTGCAACACTTTGCACTATGTCACCGCTTTTTTTACGCTGTCGGTGCCAGCGGTTTCAACTTTGCAGCTTTGCGGCTGCAAAGGTACAATAAAAAAATAACATATACAAATAAATCTTATGATTTATTGCAAAACACTTCAAATTATTTGCACATTTCAAAATTTTGTTGTATCTTTGCACAGAATTTGGAACAGAAATTAAAACCGATAGAGAACTATGAAAGTACAATGGACGAGTTTGGCAGATGAGGTGCGGGGACATGTGGATCAAAGACATTACGCACGGAGGATTCCCGGAAATGGGGAATGGGCAGCTGTGTGCGAAAAGCCGGAGCTGAGCAAGAAAACCAAGAAAAAGAAAGCAAGTCTGCCGCATGTGAAGGAGTTTGGTGCGCTGATTGCGACATGCAAGGAGATACTGCATAATCCGGAGCGCAGGGCGGCATGGCAAGCCAAATATGATGAGGCAAAGCGGAAAGCACGCAAATATAACAAGCCTATTCAAGGGCGGCTGTGCGATTATGTGCGGCACGAGGTGAGCGGGATGCTCAAGAGGGGCGAGAGCGTGGAGCCGTAGGAGCGAGCGTGTGGCGTTGTGATGGCGCGGAAAAAGGAAGATTCTCAGGGTTTTATTATAGGTACGTTAGGGTGATGTCGGGTAAAGCATATATTCGGCATATATTGAGCATATATTCAGCATATATTGGAACCAGGTGGAAAGCAGGTGGAAGGGAGGGAGATGAGAGGGAAATCGCGGGACTATCATCCCGCGCAGCAAACAAAGACAGGCTTCGCGCTTTCACGCGAAGAAGCAAACAAAGAGGATGGCTCCGAGCTATCACTCGGAGAAGCGGGCAAAGAAGAAGATGGCGAAGCAGCGAACAAAAGGAAGAAGGCAAACTTCGCGCTATCACGCGAAGAAGCAGACAAAGAGGGGGAAGACAGCGAATTAGCAGACGATGGTGGATAAGTCCGCGGCGAAATCATTCATATTGAGACATTGCGCACGTGAGATACGCGCGTCTCGGGTAGATTCGGTATTGTCGGCATAAGGAGCCATCACCAACAAAAAGCCCTCATAACAGCCTTGCAAATCTCTTCCGCTTGGGAAGACAAACTTGTTATCCATACCGCGATTAACAATCTTAATTATGTTCAATCGCTCCGCATAGCAGGCATCATAAACGGCTTTCTCTGCCGGAGAGATAAATGGGGATACTAAGATGGCTCCACCTCTTGCTAAAGTCAGATAATGAGCGACTTCTTGCTGAATCTCGACATCATTCAGATTGCGATGGCAACGTACCTGAACACGTTCGGGATAGGTGATATGGAAGGTATTACCTATAGCAGTATAGCGATGTTCTTGCTTGCCGGCTTTGAAATCGTAGATTTTGCGGAATCTATCAGGGAAATGCACCTTCAGCCAACGACGGCGAGGGTTATCGCGCAGGTAATCGTACCAGGCTTGGAGCTGATCCTTGCGATTGAGGATACGATCGTTGAAGCCGGGAGTGAAGAGAGGAGGTAACTTCGCGCTGTCACGCGAAGAAGCAGACAAAGAGGATGGCTCCGAGCTATCACTCGGAGAAGCGGACAAAGATGAGGAAGGCGAAGAGGGGAACAAAGACCAATAGGCACGAGAGCAAGCGCCCTTCCAACCGGAGATGATTTGACCTAAGGGCCAATTAGCGGGGAGTTGGTCGTGGACATAGAGGATACCATGGAAATGTTCCGGCATCAATTGGAAATGCAATACCCGTACGCGACAGCCTGTCTTGGCAAAAGTCGTCTTCTCTATATTCAAGAAGAAATCAATAACCTTATTCCCGAGATCAGAAGGGACAACATGCGCCTCGTCGGGATTATTACCGGCTAATGTACCCAAGAGGGGACGGCGGTTGAGCGCCGTCACCGTGACAAGGTAAATGCAGGGCGAGGTGTAGTCATGGCCTGTCTTACGACGCTGTTTATTGTGCTTGATGGGGGCGCGGTAGGCAGGCTTCGCGCTATCACGCGAAGAAGCAGACAAAGAAAGGGAGAACTCCGAGCTATTACTCGGAGAAGCAGACAAAGAGCGCGGTGTGGTTATATGATCTTCTGGCATAGTATCGCTTTGTTTGCTGCGCGAAGTGAAAACTTCGCGAATAATACAATAAGGTACGCACGCGGGTGCGCACGTACCTTATTGAGAACGGGGATTAGCCGCCGAAATTATCAAAGCGGATGTCTGCGTCATCGACGCCCAGCGAGTGGAGCAGGTCGAGGACGGTCTTGGCCATCATAGGAGGACCGCAGAGGTAGTACTCGATGTCCTCGGGAGCGTCATGCTGCTTGAGGTAGGTGTCGCCCATAACCGGTGCGATGAAGCCCGGGGTGTATTGGATACCCAGTTGGTCTGCCTTCGGGTCCGGACGGTCCAGCGCCAAGTGGAAATGGAAGTTCGGGAACTCCTTCTCCAGCGCGAGGAAATCCTCCAGGAAGAAGACTTCGTCGATAGCACGTGCGCCGTAGAAATAGTGCATCTGACGGTCGCGGCACTGGCGGGTCTTCAACATGTGCATGATCTGCGCACGCAGCGGAGCCATACCGGCACCACCACCGACCCAGATCATCTCCTTCGTTGAATCGTAAACAGGACGGAACTCACCATAAGGACCACTCATGCGCACTTTGTCGCCCGGTTTGAGCGAGAAGATATACGTGGAAGCGATACCGCAGGGTACATCCATGAACTCCGGTCCGTTGGGGCACTGCTCTTTCGGTTTGAAAGGCGGGGTAGCGATACGGACGGTAAGGGTGATGATATCGCCCTCGTCGGGGTAGTTGGCCATGGAGTACGCACGGACGGTAGCCTGGGTGTTCTTCTGTTTGAGTTTGAACAGACCGAACTTCTGCCAAGCGGGCAGGTAGAGGTCGCCGATGAGGGACTTATCCATGTCGCGGTCGTAGTCGATATCGTACTCAGGGATGATGATCTGTGCGTACGAACCCGGCTCGAAGTTCATGTGCTCGCCCGGAGGCAGCTGCACTTTGAACTCTTTGATGAAGGTAGCGACGTTCTTGTTGGAGATGACTTCGCATTCCCATTCTTTCACGCCGAGTACGGCTTCATCGACCTTCATGGTGATGTCTTCTTTCACTTTGACCTGGCAACCCAGACGCCAGCCTTCTTTCTGCTGCTTGCGGGAGAAATGAACGGTCTCGGTAGGCAGGATCTCGCCGCCTCCGGAGAGGACTTGGCACTTACACTGACCGCACGAGCCCTTACCGCCGCATGCCGAAGGCAGGTGAACACCGGCTTCGCCGAGTTGGTTGAGGAGCGAGCCACCGGCTGCTACGTCATAGACTTTATCTCCATTAATCGTAACCTTTACATTACCCGAAGATACCAGATATTTCTTGGCTACCAAAAGGATAGTAACGAGGAGGAGAATAACAATCAAGAAAACTCCTACAGCATATAAAATTGCTAATGTATTCATATTGCGTTCCTCCTATTAGAATTCGATGCCGCTGAAGCACATGAACGCCATGGCCATGAGGCCGACGGTGATGAATGTGATTCCAAGGCCTTGCAGCGGCTTCGGGACGTCGTTATACTCCATTTTCTCACGAATACCTGCGAGGCAGACGATAGCGAGGAACCATCCGATACCCGAACCGAGCGCGTACATGAACGCGTCTCCGAGGGAAGTGATGGCCTTGGGATCCACTGCGGGCAGGCCGATACGCTGCTGCATGAAGAGTGAACCACCCATGATGGCGCAGTTCACCGCAATCAGCGGCAGGAAGATACCGAGGCTCCCGTACAGGGCCGGGAAGAAACGCTCTACAACCATCTCCACGAGTTGCACGAAGGCAGCGATTACCGCTAT
>JAGCFY010000165.1 GCA_017649845.1 Paludibacteraceae bacterium | reverse complement strand
TTTAGGCTACGTCCGCCGCAAAATTACCGACAAAGACATGCGCCAGTGGCTCTCCGAGCACCTCAATATCAACTATACCCTTCGCAACACTTCTTCGCAATATATGCGGGCGTGGCGTGAGAATAGCAGATACGCACGCTTCGTGCAAGACCAGGTGCAGCTACTTGCCAACTACGGCATCAACCACTTTGCTTCTCCCGAAGAAGAATAGCACAAACGAAATTGATAAATCGCGCTATATACCTTCTGCCGGTTACCGGATCGGACTTTCCGTTTGCTTGAGCAATCCAGCGGTCGTATAACTCGTTGTACCGCGGATGGTTCACGTCGTGAACGATACGCGAACCTTCCCGACAGACCTCGGTCCATAATGCTTTCTGCGCTTTCTCTTTTTCGGTTAACGGAGACCGTTTGTAGTCCCTCCGCTCCTTCACATAGGCTTCCTTCGGACCTAATTTAATAATGCGACCCGAAGGCAAACGGTACTTCTTCTGACGCATAACGATGCGCTCTCTACTGTTTAATTTGCCGGTTAACGAATCAATCCCGGCACTTGTTTCAAATTGTGACATATAAATTACGATTTTTATGGGTTAAATAGCATCTGCATCCTAGATATTACCTAGTTATTACCTATATATTACCTAGTTATTCCTACTACCAAAGGCTAACGATGATTCTTGGTAGTTATGACGTCTATTAGGCGCCTTAAAAAATGGACGTGAAACTTTGGAACTTTGAAACTTTCTACATAACTGTCTCATTTATAGGGTTTTATCTTCAAAATTCCAAAGTTTCAAAGTTTCATGCTACTTTTCGATACTCGCCATGATTCTCTTTTCTTACCATTCCTTTTTCTATCCATTGATTGTTCCATCGGATAGCGCTACTTCGTGATACGCCTTGCGATTGAGCTTCTTTGATAAGGTCATTTAACTGATATCTCGCTTTCAATCCATCAAATACCACTTTCCGCTGGTCCAATCCTTTCACTTCCGGCATGGTCTCTTGCTCGTCGCCTTTAATCATCCGGTATGCCATCGCCATGTGCATCAGCATCTTACTTCCGATTAGTTCAGCGGTCTGGTAGTCGAAGTCGGAGCACTCGACCAAGTTGCCGCGCATAGCGGAGAGGATGAGTGCGATCCGCTCAATCTGTACCGCCATTCGTATTACCGTCGAGTGAAAGTTCTCGCCGAGCATGTCGATGAGTGTACGGTATTCGGTTTCTAACTTCTCTCCCAGGCGCTCTTTCTGCGCATCGGTCAGACTCCATTCGCGTTCACCCTCTTCCATCAATCGCGAATATATGCGCGATAATTCCCTTCCTACAATCTTAGGAATCGCGCTATTCTCGCTCTTGGCGGTCACATAACTCTTCTCAAACGGATGACTTCCGCGCTCAACCAGCGTCAGCAATCGTGAGAAATAACCGTTTTCCACGCTCGGCACAAGAGCTTTGTATTGACTGAACGTACCGGTTAACAGCATACTGAGCCTCGGACAAGCGATCTCCGATGCGCCCTTCACGCGGTTCCGACTAATCGCCTCGTGCTCTGCCGCTTTACGAAGCGCGGTATTATAATTCGCCGCCGCGTTGCGCCAGATGTCGGTGATCACACTACCTTCGGACTCGTGCATATAACCGATACCGCCTTGCTCTTCCAGCGCCTTGTACCATGCCGCAAGCGTACTGTCTCCGGCAATAAGCATGGGGTACTGCTCATCCACTACGCGCATCATCTCCAGCGCTTGGTTGGCGATACCCTTGCCTGATGCCGAAGAAGCCAAAATGAAACATTGCAGGTTCGCATAGTACTTCTTGCCCGTCGGACCATACCGGAAATAGAGATTAGGAACGCACGCGCTCGCGGCCGCCAAAGTCGCCATCAGCAGCATGTCCTTCTCCTCTTCGGTCTTCGCCAGACTCAGCATGTTTTGAATACTCTCAGGCAGATTTTGCATGTCGAGATGTTCCACAATGCGGAGGTCCACCTGCTCCTCCTGATTTAGGTTTTGAAATTCTTTCATAACGTTAAATTGTTACAAGGTTAATAAATTGGGGTCCCCAGAGTAAAATAATCGTCCGAACGTAGTGAGGTAAGAACCAAGATTATTGTGCTATGGGGGAAGCGTAGCACAGATTGTAGGCGTCATCGAGCGATGGAATCGCGAGTCACGCGGAAATCTAATGCAAGCGTCTCTACTTATAGGGAAAATCCCTTACCTATTTCCCAATTTCTACAGCCTCTTTTTTTGCCATGCAACAGCAAAGTGTCTCCTATTCAGCTCATTTTAAGCCAATAAGAAAATCCTATTTCCATGTGTACGCAAAAAAAAGAATCATGAAAAACGAATAAAAAAGAAAGAAATATTTGTGTATTCCAAATATTTGTTGTACCTACGCAGGTAAGATTACAAAAATGGAAGAATAGTAAAAAAAAACCGTATATATTTGCATATGTGGGATTTATTCTGTATCTTTGCAGCGGATTTTAAAAAGATATCCTTATGAGACATTACTTATTCACAGCAGTATTGTTAGTCGGAGTGCTGACAAGCTGCGTCAAACAAGAAGAAAAGATGCTGAACGCTTTGGAAGAGCAGG
>JAGCFY010000020.1 GCA_017649845.1 Paludibacteraceae bacterium | reverse complement strand
GATTTCGAGACAGCCTACAGGGATATCTACGAAGGCTGCAAAGGATTATTAAGCAAACTATAGAATCAGGCAGCCATCAAGTTCTTACAAACTGGCCACGAGAATCTCTTTGATATCTTTTTCCGTCAACGGAGCATAGGCCTGATCCAGTCCTTCATTAACGGCAATATGATGTGCCATTTCGTCCAGGCGGCTCTCGTCAATACCCACTTCGCGCAGGTGCATCGGAATGCCGATAGACTCAAAGAAAGCATAGGTCTCGTCAATCGCTTTTTCAGCTATCGTCCACGGGTCGAGCGCAGCGTCAAGTCCAAAGACATTAATGCCGTATTTGACGAACCGCGGGAGCGTGCGGTCGTTGAGGATATGTTTCATCCACCGCGGTGTAATAATCGCCAGTCCTTCGCCGTGTGTGATATCGTAGTAGGCACTCAAGGCGTGCTCAATACCATGGCAAGGCCAGCCTGATTTGCTGTTACCGAGCGCGAGTATACCGTTGCATCCATAGGTGCAAGCAAGCATCATTTCTGCGCGTGCCGTATAATCTTCGGGGTTTTCGATACACTTGCGTCCGTTCGTCATGAGCGAACGGAACATTGACTCGCAGAAACCATCGTTGAGCAGCGTAGCATCTGCCACAAAATACTGCTCCATGGTATGGTTCATCGCATCGGCAATGCCTGCTGCGGTCTGTTTTTTGCTAACCGTGAAAGTATAGGTAGGATCGAGGAACGATGTATGCGGGAAAAGATGGCGGTCGAGGTATCCGATTTTATCATTTGTCTCCGTGCGGGAAATAACTCCCCCGCAGTCGTACTCACTACCGGTAGCTGCGAGTGTGATAATATCAACGATCGGCAGCGCCGCTTGCGCTTTCACCTTGTAGGAAATCAGATCCCACGGATCGCCGTCATAGCAAGCACCTGCAGCAATCGCCTTGGAGCAATCCAGGACACTGCCACCTCCGACGGAGAGGATGACATCAATCTTATGTTCTTTGCAAAGCCGCACACCGTCCAATACCGAAGGATCGTATTTTGGGTTCGGCTGAATGCCCGGCAACTCAATGATCTCGAAGTCCTTGAGCAGTTCATGCACTTTCTGGTACAGGCCTATTTTCTTGATACTTCCTCCTCCGTATGTCAAGAGGATTTTCGGTCCGAAAGCACGCATCACTTCCGGCAGTTTCGCTATGACACCTTTGCCGAAGATAAGGCGTGTAGGTGTTTGGTAATCAAAGTTTTGCATAGATATTCTATTTATTTCTTTTTAGTTTCGGATGAAATGCATCGGTTGCCATGATTCCCGTTCGGGAATCTCGGGTGCGTTCTCTCCGCGCAGTCCCCGGATCATCCATGCCAGGTTATGCGCGAGTGTACGCATAGTCTGCATACCTTCGGTATCTTGCGCCGCCTGTCCTTCTTCGCGACCGTAAGCGATATTCCAGTACTGCGACGTAGCCAACGGCATATTCATCATCTGGAGCGGCATCTGTAGCGCTTCAAAAGCCGCCGTAGCGCCTCCGCGGCGGCAGATGGTAACGGCTGCCGCAGGTTTATTCTGCATGTTGGCTCCATTTGAGAAACAGAGACGCTGCATGATCGCCAGGAGTGCTCCGTTAGGCTGACCATAATAAACCGGCGAGCCAAAGACAAAGCCATCAGCCTCAGCAAATTTAGCGGAGATGGTGTTGCATACATCGTCATCAAAGACACAGCGACCGTTACCTTTCGTTTTGCAAGTACCGCAAGCGATACAGCCGCGGACAGGTTTATTGCCAATCCACACGATTTCGGAGTCAAATCCTTCGGTTTGAAGCGTCTTGGCAATCTCGCTGAGCGCAGTAAACGTGTTGCCGTTCTGACGCGGCGAACCGTTGATCAATAAGACTTTCATCGTTTGTTATTTGTATGTTACCGTTTCGGAGAGCGGTTTACGGCTGAAATGGTTTTCGGATGGTTGAGCACCTTCCGCGGCATAGCCGCAAGGCAGCAGGAAGGAGGGTTTATGGTTCGCCGGCAGATCAAAAGCCGCAGCCACTTCGGCGGGTTCAAACCATTTCACCCAGCAGGTGCCGAGTCCCAATTCGGTAGCCTCCATCATCATATGCGTTCCGACGATAGAGCAATCCATATTTCCAGAACTCTCTCCGTCTTTCGTCCATGCCAAGTCTGTATCGTAACAAACAAGGAAAACCACCGGTGCATGGTATGCGCAGCGGGTGAGTTCGTTGATCTTGGCAATCGCTTCGGGAGACTGCAGCACATAGATATGCTGCGGCTGTACGTTCTTCGCCGTAGGAGCGAGACGTCCGGCTTCAAGAATCGAATCGATTTTAGCCTGCTCTACCGGCGTTTGGGCATACTCGCGGACTGCGAATCGTGCACGTGCCAAGGACATAAAATCATTTACCTTTTGGTCATTCTGGGGTGCGCAGGCAGCGAACATCGCCGCTACACATGCGAAAAGAAAGAATTTTTTCATACTTTATTTTTGTTATCGAGTGCAAAGGTACAAAAAAAAATCCGAATGTGCAAATTATTCGGGAT
>JAGCFY010000164.1 GCA_017649845.1 Paludibacteraceae bacterium | reverse complement strand
TGCACAAACGCTTCTAACTCGATATCCGGCACGGCTTCATGGATCGCGCGGATCTCATCGATGCTCAGTTCCCGGGCGAGAACGACGCGCTTGAAACCCAAATTACGCAGGTGCGCTACATGTTCGGGCGTCCGGTTATCGCATTGGGTAGAAGCATGCAAACGAATAGGGGGAAGATCGAAATCCAACAGATGCAGGTCCTGAATAATAAGTGCATCCACGCCGATCTCATAGAGCGAACGGATCATGGTCAGCGCCTCGGGGTACTCCTCTTCACGAAGCAAGGTATTGACCGTTACCAGCACTTGCACACCAAAGGTGTGGGCATAACGCACCACTTCCGCCAAATCCTCGATGCTATTGCCTGCCGCCTGTCTGGCTCCGAAAGCAGGCGCTCCGATATATATCGCGTCTGCTCCCGCCTGAATAGCAGCTTTGGCTACTTCTTTGTCGCGAGCCGGAGAGAGGAGGCTAAGCGGTACATCACGATGCCTGCCGTGACTGACACGTTCATCGAGTGCTTCGTTCCGTATTGCGGGATCTCTATACATTGCGTGCAAATATCTACTACTTCTTGCTGTACGCCGAAGACCTCATGGCCTAAGACTACAGCGATCTTAGGACAACTGTGCATTGTGCATTGTGAATTGTGAATTGACTCTGCTATCTCTTCGAGCGTGAGAGAGTCGTGCGCCTGCTCTACGGCATAGACGGTAAATCCTTCGGCCTGCAGCGCCTGCACGGCTTCTTTAGTATCCTTGTAATATTGCCATGCTACGCTCTCTTCCGCGCCAAGTGCTGTTTTATGTATCTCCTGGTTTGGCGGACAGCAACAGATACCGCATAAGATCACCCGCTCTATGCGCATGGCGTCCGCCGTACGAAAGACCGCACCTACATTATGCTGGCTTCGCACATTATCGAGAACGACCACCAGCGGCAGTTTGTCCGCTTCGCGGTATTGGTCCACATTCATGCGACCCATCTCGGCAGTTGTCAGTTTTTTACTCATAGGGCAAAAGGAAAATGCACGCGGAGGACATGGTTTTCTTCATCTATCCCAATAATAAAATCTTCATGCAGCGGCACTAACCGTCCGTCTTCCAGCGTAGCGAGGGTGTTGATGGTACTCTCGTCGATATAATCGATCACACCCACGCGTCCTGCTTCGTCGTCCTCTATCGTATAACCCACGAGGTCCTGCCATGTCATCAGTCCGTCCTCTTCTTCCGCGATGTCGGACCGAAGAACAAAAGCTTCTTCTCCGCGGAGAGAAGCGATCTCGGAGGAACGAAAAGGCACAAAGAGTCCATCCCGCTGCACAAAAACAAACTCCGGCAGAGAGTCGTCACGGGTGCGTTTGATGACACCGATAGAAATCAAATCTTTTGCTGTTATCATCGCTGCGTGATAGTTAATCGTCCGTCGGAATTGATAATATTGAGTCTTCTCAGTGTCTCGTGCGCGATGCCTTTGGTAGGAAC
This sequence comes from Paludibacteraceae bacterium, assembly GCA_017649845.1. Classification (GTDB taxonomy): domain Bacteria; phylum Bacteroidota; class Bacteroidia; order Bacteroidales; family Paludibacteraceae; genus Colicola. Next base: position 7,294 of record JAGCFY010000164.1, on the reverse strand, counting down.
GGCTACGCCGGAGAGCAGGTCGTATTCCTCGCCGCAGTACGGACAAACGGCATGTGCTCCGTTGATACCGCACGGATGGCAGTTGCCTTTCTCTGCGCAATAAGGACAAGCCATGTCATAGGCATCGTATCCGTTGGAACTGATATAGACCACAACGCCTCCATAGCCCCAGGCATCCATTGCACCGGCAGAAATAATATATTTGCCATCCATGAAATACCCCTCTTTGTTCACTACAATATGGGAGCCAAGAGCCGTAGGCATAAAATGCACAAAAGCACCTACTTTTGTGTCAATGACGATCCGGACAGGGTAGGCAGGAACGCTACTCTGAAAAGTAGTAGAATTATCGCATCCCGCCAGCAGCAGGACAAGGCATATCATCCATATGTAGCTTAGTCGGTGACGCTGCATATATGTACCGTGTAGATGAGAGTGGAATAGGGAGGAATGAAACTCTGGGTGCCTTCCGTGCCGTAGCCTTCCGCTTTCTCATATTCGTTGGAGTCGTATTTGACCTTGTCATATCCCAGATATGCGGGGATGAACAACTCGATATCTCCGTTGTTGTGTATCTTGTGACATCCTTCGGCAAAGCCGGCAATTACCTGCGTGAGGCTCAGCGTTACGTTGTTGTTAGCATCTATCAGGGTGCCGTTAATGAGTCGAAGCTGATAGTCGCATTGGACAGTGCTGGTCAGGTTCGGACGCGCATCTTGCGGCGTAGGGTCAGAAATAATACGGTATTGCAAGCCTGTAGAAGATACTTGCACGCCCGGTTGGTTTTTGTTGTTCTGCAGCCATACTTCGTTCTGCACTTTCCAGTCCGCCCAGTCATTCGTTTTGCAGCCTGTGAGGAACAAGGAGCAAGGAATAAGGATTAAGGACAAAAATATTTTTATTTTGCTATCCATGATTCGGGATTTAAAATGTTACGATCTTTGTATATCTGGAAGTATAATTCCGTTTTCTGGTCCTGGTCAGGGTCTGTAAAGATAGTGCCGATAGTTTGTTTCGGTTCCACTTTGTCTCCCTGTTTGACACTCAGTTTGCTGAGGTTGGAGTACACGGTGCGGTAGTTACCGTGTTGCACGATAACGGCATATGTATTGGCTACCATGAAACAACTGGTCACTTCGCCTTTGTACACCGCGCGTGCTTTGGCTCCTGCAACGGTTTGGAGGTAGATACCTTTGTTATCTATCGTCACCTGTGAATAAACGGAGTGTTGCTGTTTGCCGAAATGACCGCTTATCATCCCTTGCTCCACCGGCCATGGCAAACGACCTTTGTTGGCTTCGAATCCTCCGGCTATCAACTGTTGCTCTTTGGTCAGCGTGGTCTTCGAGGCTTTCTCCGCTTCTTTGCGAACCATCTCATCAATCTTCTTGTTCAGTTCGTTTACTTTCTTCTGCTTCTGCTGGATCTGTTTGTTCAGGTCTTTCTCTTTACTCTTGAGTTGCGAGAGCATATTCTGCTGTTTACGTTCGTCGCGTTTGAGGTTTTCCTGTTCTCGTTTGCGGGTAGAGAGCGCGTTCTGTTTATCGGATTTGTTGGCTTGGAGCAGTTCGTTCTGTGTGTCTATCTCCGCTTGTGTGCGTTCAATGCGCCGTACCTGCTGTTGCCTAAAATGCGCAAACTCCTGCAGATAACGCGCACGGCGAGCCAATTGCTGAAAACTATCGCTACTCATCAGGAATAGTAGCGGAGACTGTTGTACGCGGGCAAAATGACTCTTCCTGACCATCTGGGCATAATCGGCCTTGTATCCCTCCAGCACGCGTTGGAGCGAGTCACGCGTGGATGACAGTTGGTTCATCTCGCGGTTCAGCGCCGTGATCTCGTTGTCCAGAGTGTGAATCAGTTTTTTCTGGTTCTGGATATTCCTGCCCAGCAGTTCCAGTTTGTTCATTGTGGCAGTCTCGTCTTTCTTGGTCTGCTTGAGCATTTTGTTGGTCTGCTCAATCTCCTGCTGCAGTTTTTTCTGTTTTTTCTGCAGATCCTTCACGCTTTCGCTGAAAGCGGGTGTCAGGAAACAGATGATGAGAGAAAGGACGAACAGCCGTTTCATATTAAAGGAATCTCGAAACATCTACTTTGGTGTACTTGTTTTTATTGATATTTCCAATTCGAACGGGGACATCGAGTTTGCGCGGGGAGTAGTCGATCACGAGTTCAATGGTATCATCGCCGAACACATACAGCAGCCTTGCTTTTTCTTCTCCTGTGGGCAATTCGCCGGTACAAACCTGCTGCAGGATATCCCAGTTCAGACTCGGCGTCAGTTTGCGGTTTATTTCCGCGAACGTAGCTTCGGCGTACTGGCCGTGTATCTTATCAATCGCTATCAGTTCCATCGGCGTAGCTTCCAGTCTCATCATCTCGATTCCCAACATCGGCATGACAGAGATGACAATCATGGAATCGCGTACGGTCTGCATGGTCAGTGAAGCAGATATCTTGTTGCTCTCGGTATATACCACAGCCCGCGCACCTTGTATGAGGCAGGTATGCCATGCCGGCACTTCGGGTTCGGGTTCGGGCTCCTCGCCCAAGCGGTCGCTGAAAACGGCTTTTTTCTTCGTTCCGCAGCCGGCTAACAGGAGACAGCAGGGGATAAGCAATATGGATAAGATTTTTTTCATAAATGTCAATTATCAATCGCCTTAAGGTGTTGTTGTATTATGTTTCTATTCTCGTCGGTAGCATTCCATAATGCTTTCTGGAGGTAGAATCTCGCTAGTTCTTCCTGTCCCTGGAGGTGTAAAATCCATCCGTAGGTATCAAGAAAAGTGGAGTTACTCGGTTGCTCCTGAATGGTCTTGGCGCTCATCTGTTCTGCTTTCTTCAGTTCTTTGCCGTGTATAGCGAGGAACCAGGCGTAGTTGTTGAGAACCATCAGGTTATATGGATCCAACTCCAGGATACGCTCATACATCGCGAACAAATCTTTGGTTCTGGCACCGGTATATTCCATCAGTTCGAGCCGGAAGAGCAGGAACTGCAGGTTTGTCGGGTCGGTTTTGAGGTACTTATCGATTGCCTTAATGGCTTTTTTGTTTTGTCCCGACATGGCGTAGATACGGTATCTCGTGAGGGCACTCATGGCATCGTATTCGCCTTTCCGCTTGTCAATCTCGTCTTGAATTTTGAGTGCTTTTTTCCATTCTTTCTGCTCGATATATTCTATCCGCAGAGGTTCGAGATGCCGTTGCCAGCAGTCGTTCGGCGCCAACTCATAGGCTCTCTTGAATGTCTCTTTAGCCCGTTCTGTCTGACCAATCCCCTGATAGAGCACTCCGAGGAAAGTGAGCGTCTGCGCGTCGTCGGGATTGATCGCATTGCAGAACTGCAGCAGGGCATAGGCATCCGCATAACGCTCTTGCTCTATTGCCTGCCGCGCCGCATACCAATAGTACCTGAACTGCTGCTCCTGCTCCACGGACAAAGAAGGAGCAGAAACTCTCTTTTTCCCGCTAACGGGCAGAACGAGCAGAATAGTTAATATAATGACGATGTATTTCTTCATTTCCTGCCGGAATGTCCGAAACCTCCCGCTCCGCGTTCGGTGTCGCTCAGTTCCGTTACTTCCACCACTTCCGGTGTCTCGTGTTTGGCGATCACCATCTGGCAGATTCGTTCTCCCGGTTCTATCGTCTGCGCTTCGCCGCTGAGGTTGATAAGAATCACACCCACTTCTCCGCGGTAGTCAGCATCTATCGTACCCGGCGTATTGAGCACGGTCAGTCCTCGTTTGAGTGCCAGACCGCTACGCGGCCGGATCTGCGCTTCAAATCCTGCAGGCAGTTCGATGAACAGACCCGTAGGAATTAACTTGCGCTCCATGGGAGCCAAAGTGACAGGTTCGCTGATATTACAGCGGATGTCCATGCCGGCCGCCTGTTCACTCTCGTATTTCGGCAGCGGATTAGCACTCTTATTGATGATTTTTAGTACCATATGCTATGTTGTTCTATTTAGAATCTTTTTTCAACGAGCACGGACAGGCCGTCTCCGATGATTTTAATATGTATGTCTTTCTCCATCTCCACCGGATCTCCGTCGATATGGAAAGGTGCGGCTTCTTCGCGCTCCAGCGTCACTTCTTTCGCCCGTATCGTATCCATGAAATGGCTGTCGTCAATACTTCCGGCAAAGAGGCGTAGAGCCAGGGAAGCGCTACCCAAGATAGCATGGCTCGACATCAGCATGATATCCATTTTGCCGTCCTGCACGCTTGCTTTCGGCGCTATCAGCGCTTCGTATCCCCATTGGTTGGCGTTGGCAAACGTGATCAGGAACGCTTTATGCGTCACATCCAGACCGTCGCCTACCAGGTGATAAGTCTGCGGCGTATAGGAGAACGCGTCATGGAGGATATTCTGCAGATAAGTGGCGAACCCGCGTTTGTTGCTTCCCGCGAAATGGTCCGCTATCAGAGCATCAAAACCCGTGCCACAGGTGCTGACAAACATACGGCCGTTCGCCAAACCGTAGTCGACGCAGATCGGCTCGGAGTGATTAATCATCTCCAGCGCTTTCTGCGGCTTGATAGGTATATTCAGATGACGCGCAAAGCCGTTTCCGCTTCCCATAGGGATGATAGCGAGCGCGGTGCGGCAGCCTGTTCCGGGCGTTCCGTATCCTTTCACCAAACCTCTCGCCACTTCGTTCACCGTGCCATCTCCACCTACAGCAACAACTGCATCAAACCCCATGCGGGTGAACTGATACGCCATCTCCGTCGCATGGCCGGCGTACTCTGTGAAAGAGATGTTCGGCAACCATTGCTCGCTGTCCAGCGTCTGCATGATCAGCTTCGGCAGTTTCTTTTTCGCGTTCTGCGTCTCTTTACTCCCTGAAACGGGATTGATGATAAATGCAATATTCTTCATAATTGGTCGTTTGTCTTTTTTCTTTGAGCAGCCATCGGCTGCGGTCTTTCCTCTTTGAGCGGCTCCGCCGCGGTCTTTTTTCTACTTCTTCCTTAGTTTGGTGAGGAACGTGATGGCATTGGCAAGCGCGAGGAGCACGGCAATGATATCGTCTATCCATCCGATGGCAGGAACTGCGTCCGGCAGCAAGTCTATCGGAATGAGCACGTAAATTAGCGCTACCAACAATCCGATGCCGATGTTCAGTTTATATTTTGTTGTTTTCTGCATAATAAAGCCGTATTTTTGCAAATACGGCACAAAGGTACAAAAAATATTTGATAAATGCAAATTATGTTGGTAAAAAAGTACATTTATTTGCAAAAAAACGACCGCACGGGAAGTGGCAGCTGTTTAGAATTACTGTTTTACTCGTCGCCAGACTGTTGCGCCATCAACTGAAAAATCCGTGAGACCTTCATTTTTGACAATACGGGCATAAACACCATCAGGGAGTGGGACTGCCCCGTGCTCTTGAATCATATCTGTCAATAAAATTGTGTCACTAAAATAAGAGAGCGCTTCATTTGAAGCACAAATTATCCGATTATGAGCGCTAAAATGTTCTTCCTCACTAAGGCATATCTTAAAATACCAGACTATCAACATTTCTTTGTTCCACTTCGAATAGGTCATTATGGTTGATATTTGACTCCAATCCCATATGGCAGGTGGGTTTAATTCTAACATTTGGACATTTACACTCGCCTCCCAATTTCCATTACTTTTTCCCGGGTTGCCATTTACATCGAAATCATCTTTTCCATCAAAAACAACTTCCGGGTACTTCCCATTTATGATATGCGGTGCAGCCTCCCAGGTTCTATCAAGTTCCTCGTTGACAAAAACAAAGTTCTCATCTATGGCATAAGGGTAATATGGAAGTATCGTATTGATGCATGTAGCACCATTAATATTCTGTGACGGGTCTATCGGGTCACAAGAGGTCATTAATAAAGCCGCTAAGAGGAGTGTATTGATGATAGAGTACTCCGTTTTCATTGTTTTATGAATTTTTTAGTGATGTGGTTATGATTGATATCTATGACTACCGAATACATACCAGCAGGTAATGATTGTAAATTGATCATATTTGCATTCTGTGCAAGCAATAATTGTCCGGTTATAGAATATATGTAAACAGACTCAACATTATCGGTAGCGATGCGTAAAATATTGTTTTCTATTATAACGTTTACATCCTCAGATTCCAGATGTTGGGTATGCTTTTTCACCATAAGGGGAGTTCTATAATCAAAATCCAATCCTGAGAGGAACAAACTGGGATCTCCGTATAAAACATACTTTTTCGCTTCGTTCATGCGCCATACGACCTTATCTGGATTATAATATTTAGCCTTACCATTTCCAATAAACTCGCCTATTGTCATGACCGGTTTATTTTTCATCTGTATAAAAAGTTTCCGTGAAAAATACTTGTCTGAAGCAAATGTAGTTTTAGTAGTGGCTCCCAGAAAAGAAACTCCGCCATCATCATCAGTTATCCAGGCTCTGGCGAAATTGTAATTTTCATAAATATTTCCTAACCTGCATGCGAAACCAAATCCAAATGGTTGAAAATCCAAAGCGCTTGTAGTGACTGAACCTATATCTATATTACACATATGATATGGAGAAGAAATGCATGAACTAGAGCCGTGCCCATCATATACAAATAGCCAAGTAGGATGTACGCTGGTATCTTCTAAAAAATTTTTCATATAGGTAAATGCATCTGGTATAAGCGGATCACGCCCATCAATTAGGTCTCCCGAATAACTAGATGATGCTGGCTGAATGAGATTGTTATATATGTATTTACAATCATTGTACATTTGCTTTCCTTCCCAGCAATTGCCATCTCCAGAAAAAAGTGCTATTTTATCTGGTGTGTAAATTCCTAAACACATGTCGGATTTTATGGTTTTCTTCACAATGTTTTCTAATTGAGCAGAAGAAGTGACTGGCCAACGGCCCAGGAAGACAGAAGGATTCAAATCCATCCACTGATTGGAAACATTATTTTTACTTAAGCATGAATAATATAAATCAGAAGGAGGATTGAGCATGTAATCTTGTGTTCCTGAATAGAATGGCATGTTAGTAGTAGAGATATCTGAAACATTTCCTACTAATAATACATACATTGTTTGACATTTGTCATAAAGTGATTTAATATAATCGCGAATATCATCGCTATCTGGATTGTTCCCTATGTTATGTAAAGCAGTTAAAGTAACATTATATCCGAGGGATGTTTTGTGCTCTATGAACGTACTTAATGCTGATTCGTCTTCCCATTGGTCGGCAGTTATAATCAAGTATTCTTCGCCATCAATTGGAGGTATGAAAGAATATGG
>JAGCFY010000163.1 GCA_017649845.1 Paludibacteraceae bacterium | reverse complement strand
TCCCGCAGGTTGGACTGACATCGCTTACATGCAGAAACTCGTTGACGAAGTATGGGCTCGTATCCCGGGTGAAGATGGTGACAACCAACTGACCCACGAGGAGGCTACCATCACTTGGGACCTCCGCGCTGAGGATCTCCGTTGGGCACGTTGCGCTCCTCCCGAGGATCCGGAGATGGTTGAGATGAATGTTAAACTTCCGGCATTGAACTGCCCGGAGGCTGTTGAGGTAATCGGTGGTTTCGATGACTGGCAGGGTACTGCTATGGCTTTCGAGAATACCGGCTACTTCTATGCATTCTTTGAGGCTAAGCCTTCGCAGTTCTTCAAGTTCCGTTCTGCTGGTTCTTGGGATCAAGAGCTCGAGATCTACAACGATGCAGACGATACTTGGGGTACGATCCAAGACAATCAGCTCGTATTCAGCCAACTCTGGGAAGATGGTAGTTGCTATGGCGATCCGTGCAAGACCATTACACTTGACTTCAGTAATCCGGACAACTATCGTTGGAAAGTTGCTGAGCAAGGCATCGAGAACGTAGTTCTGACTGAGAAGGCTCACAAGGTTATCGTTGACGGTGTGCTCTACATCGTTCGTGATAACAAGATGTTCAACATCCAAGGCGCACAAGTTCGCTAAAACAAAATGCTTTATTTCAGCCCTTCCATTTAGGAAAGGGTTGAGGTAGGCTCACAAAAAATAGCCCGGGCATTTGCTCGGGCTATCTTTCTTGCTATGCATTACCTGTGTATCTCCTGGTTTTACCGTATCCCACCTATACCTATAATATACATAGTATATTATTCCGTGATTTTTAAATGGACTCTATTTCACTAAGCGGAATTCTCCCTTACTGCCTTTCTTGATTATGAATGTACATTGACCTGCGAAAGCGTGCATCTTAGGCTCTGTAAAACTGTCCAGACACGCGGCATCGCCATTCGCTGCCGCTACAAAACCGTCTCCCTCATATTCAATCAAATTATCAGCGAATGGACAAAGATAGCCTTTTTTATCCACAACCCGTATCGTCATATAGCATAACTCCTCCGGATTCTCTTTCTCATTCGCCCAAATCACTTCCAAATGATGCGGCTTGCCGGCTTTATATACAAACTGACGCGCTACTTCATTCCCTGCCTCGTCATATGCTACGATCTTGATCGCTTTCTTTTTGTACGGCACATCGAGCCACATTAAGCGATAGCGTGGCAATAACTCCGGCCGCGGAGCAGAACCCCATTCAGGTATCTCAAATGTACCTACTTTCGGCATCTGGCTTACGCCTTCTATCGCTTCGCCTTTAGCTAGGCGCTCTGTCTCTTCTGCGGTCGCAAAACGTAATTTGCCGTAACTCTTTTTACCTACAAAGAGTTCTGCACTCGGATAAGTAGTATAGCAGAAAACAGGCACTTTATCACCTTTGTTCCAGTTCCAATGCGGCAACACATGAAGTGTCTCGGCTTTCTTGTTCCATTGGCTGCGATAGAGCCAATACCGATCTTTAGGCAGCGAAGCTAAGTCAATAATGCCGAAATATGAACTGTGACTCGGCCATGCATCAGTGTCGTAAGGAGAAGGCTCGCCTAAATAATCAAAACCTGTCCAAACGAACTGACCTAAGGTCCAGTTATAATCGTCCTGCAACTGAAAATCCTGTTCTGGCAGACCCGACCATGCGCAATATTCCAAGTCGTAGCCACTACTTTGGTTGTCGGTATATTTCGCATCGGGTTGAATGATAGCCGGCAGTTTATATACGCCCCTTGAAGAAACGGTAGAAGCCGTTTCGGATCCCAAAATCATCTTTTGCGGCAGGTTCTCATATCCTTCGATGTAACGTCCCGTGCGGTAGTTAAAACCGGGCAGTTCAACCGCTGCACCAAATCCGTTATGAATCACATGCATTGCCTGATCCATACCGTTCGTTACCGGTCGGGTAGGGTCTAATTGGTGGAAAAGATCCTGCAGCTGCGTTACAATCTCAATACCGTCCGGCAGCACTTGGTTCCATACCTCATTGCCGCTCGACCATAGCATCACACAAGCATTGTTACGGTAATGTTTTACCATATTGGTTATGTCCCATTTCCACCAGTCGTTGAATTCTACGCTGTAGTCATTCTCTGTTTTGCCGTGGTTCCACACATCGAAAGGCTCTACACAAAGCATCATTCCCATTTCGTCGCATAGTTCCACCAACTCTGGCGCAGGCATATTATGGCTTGTGCGAATAGCATCGCAGCCCATATCTTGTAGCATCTTGATCTGATGCCGTAGTGCATCTTTATGAATAGCAACACCCAGAGGACCTAAGTCGTGATGCAGACAGACACCCTTGAACTTGCGTGTCTCGCCGTTCAATTGAAAGCCATGTTCCGGCGTATAACTGATACTCCGTATACCGAACTTGGTCTCTTTCTCATCTACAATCTCAGTACCTCGCATTACTCTTGTTCGCGCGACATGCAGATGCGGACTCTCCGGACTCCATAGCTGCGGCCCGAACACATCGGCAGTGCCCTTCTGACCGCGGATAGTAGCAATTACCTTGTCTTCAAAAAT
>JAGCFY010000162.1 GCA_017649845.1 Paludibacteraceae bacterium | reverse complement strand
GTGATGTTAGCCTCGCCTTCTGCAATACCTTTTACCAAACCTGCTTCTACGGTTGCTACAGCCTCATTGCTCGAAGCCCAGGTAACTTCCATGTTTGCAGTCAACTGAACGGTAGCGTCAACAGCGATCGAAACCTCTGTCTTGTCCAGTTTCAGTGTGTCAGTTTGCGGTTTGTCTTTGTCTTTGTCACAAGCCACGAAACCTAATGTCAGCACTGCAAGTGCTACAGCAAAAAATTTGTTTGCTTTCATAATGTTTGTGTTTTTAAAATTGGTTAATAAATAATGTTGATTGGTTGTTTCTTATTAGTAGCCGGGATTCTGCTGAATTCCGCTAACTGTCCATTCGTTATTCGGGATAGGATAGATGATATGTTGCTCTGTTGTCGGATCAACAATCTTATACGGTTGTGCACCGGCATAGCGACGATCCATCGGCAGTTTGTTGCGGCACATATCAAAGAATCGATGGCCTTCCCATGCTAACTCCAGACGACGCTCGTCCATTACGACATTGGTGACGGTGGCATAACCCTGCAGGTCACCTGCTGTATAAGTAGGAATACCGGCGCGGGTACGGATTGCGTTCACATATTCCAATGCCTTTGCATCATTGCCGTTACGGGCATACGCCTCTGCTGCATTGAGGAGGACTTCACCCCAGCGGCACATTACCGGCGAACTCAACATCGGATCACCATCCTGATAGCTGAACTTGCTGATGAAGATCATTGGGATGGTATAACCCGTACGGAGTGTTACGTCGTTATTGATACGTACCATACAATCCTCACCCATGTAGTTTGCGTGATACTCAAAGTACGGACCGGCAGCATCAGCAACGCCTTCGCCATTCACCATACGTTTCTCGATGGCATAGGTGTTACCATCGGCACCCTTGAACGAGTAGTCGCCTGCATTATCAATAAGGTTGGTCACATACTTAATATGCGGAGCTTCCGGATCACTATCGCTGGCAGGAATAGTAACATATACTTTCTTACCCGGTTTTCCGGAGAACTGCGGCAGGATAAAACTCATACGTACATCTTCCGGGTGACGCTCATACAGATACATCAATGGGTCAGAAGGATAAATCTCACCCCAACCCATACCGTCTTTCAGGTACATGGAGCCGGTAGAAGATTGACCACGAGTATCCGACGTCTCATGCGCGATGCAGAAGAGCGTCTCTTTGGAAGTCTTCGCATTAGCGAAATATTGCGGGAAGGTAGCGGTCGGCTCCAATTTGGACGCGGGAGCAGCACCGTTAAGTGCCTCTTCTACAGTAGCAATACAGTCGTCGTATTTCTCCATATAGAGATAAACACGACTCAATACGCCGAGAGCAGCCTCTTTGCAAGGATAACCCGCGTTGCCGCGCGATTTACCCATCAGGTCAGCAGCCTTGCGGAGATCGGCAGCAATCTGGTCATATACATCACCTACCGGATTACGAACGGTAACTTCCGATGCCGTAGAGGTTCTCAGAGGCACACCGAGGTTATCGCGGCCAAACGAATACGGCAGAGCATAGAGTGTAGCAAGATGAAGATGCATCAAGCCGCGCATGAAATATGCTTCGCCCAATAATTGTTTGTTCTCTGGTTTGCTATCATCCAGCGTCTCAATAACGGTGTTGGTCATATAAATCACTTTATATGCTACCATCCAGAGCGTACCTACATTCTTCAGACCGTCGGTCATCATATAGGCCGTAGCCTCGTAGAGAGGGTCAGTCGTGTGCGCGGACAGACAGATATTGTCGCCCGGGAACTCTGACAATTGGAAATAGTGACGCACATAGCAGTTTCCGGAAGCATATCCGAGGAAATCTACCTCGTCTTTCAGAACGGCATAGCATCCATCCATGATATACTCCGCACCTTTAGCGTCTTGCAGCAGCAAATCACTGTTTAACTCATCCGAAGGGAAAGTGTCGAGATTACAGCTGCTGAAACCGAGCATCATTCCGAGTGCTACAGTTAAATATAATGCTTTTGTTTTCATAATTCAATCCTTTTTCGTTATTACGTTATTACGTTATCACGTTATTACGAGATTAGAATGAAATCTCTACACCACCTTGGAAGGTACGTCCAACAGGATAGTTCTCGCTATAGAAACCTGCCAAACTATAGGTGGTCTTCTCAAGCGTGATCTCCGGGTCCATACCCGAGAATTTGGTAGCCGTGAAGAGGTTGTCTGCCGAGAAATAGATGCGGCACTTCGTCATATGGGCTTTCTTGATCAGTTGCTGCGGGAAATCATAACCTACAGTCAGGTTTTTGAGACGGAAGTACGAACCATCCTCCAGATAACGGGACGAGATTTGGTTTGCATTCTTATTACCGTTCAGCATTGGTTTCGGGTGAGTAGCTACATCGCCGGCTTTCTCCCAACGGCTCCAACCGAGTTTGGAGTTCTCAACCGAGAGTTGGTTGTAACCCAGATAAGCACCATCGGCATCAGAGCTGTGACGCGTGTAGTTGTAAATCTGGTTGCCGTATTGGAAGTTGCTGTTCATATGGATGAAGATACCGTTCCAACTAAGAGTAGTATTCAAACCTCCGGAGAACAACGGAGTAGCTTTTCCTACAGCGTGTGCTTGAGTAGCGTTGTAGTCATTGGTTGTCGTCTTGTTGCCGGCTGCATCCAATACATAATTGCCGTCGCCGTCTACTACGTACCACAGCGGGTCACCGTTAGCGGGATCTACACCTGCCCACTCTTTGAGATACCATGTATAGATATCCTGACCTTCTGCAATCTGTTGGTTAACAGAAGAAGCGGTCTGCAGGAACGGCTTGTGATCCGGCAACTCCATTACGCGGTTCTGGTTGAAACCGATATTGAAGCCGATATCCCAACGCCATTTATTCATATCGATAACGTTTGCATTGATGCTGTATTCAATACCGCGGTTGCGAACCTTACCTACATTTTGCATTACCTCGTAGAAACCGGAGGACGGAGCCAGAGGTACATTCAGCAACAGACCCGTGTTATCCGTCTGATAGAGGTCGATAGACATCTCGATACGTTTGATGAAGTTGATGTCAATACCTACAGCTGCCATGTTGGCGGTCTCCCAGTGGAGATACGGGTTAGCGCGGCGGCTCGGGCTGGCTGCTACTTGGTTTTGGTAAAGTTGGCTAAGCGCATAGGTCGAGAGGTATTTGTATGCAGGGATGTTTGCATTACCTACAATACCGTACGATGCGCGGAGTTTCAGGAACGAAACAACATCTTGCTCTTTCATGAAGTCCTCATTCGAGATCAACCAGCTGGCTGCTACGGATGGGAAGTGACCTACGCGGTTGTTCGGAGCAAATACAGAACTTGCTTCTGTACGATAGGTAGCGGTGATGAAATAGCGTTTGTTCCAGTCATACGAAGCTTGGATGAATGCTGCCCAGCTCTTACCCGGCATGATATAACCGCTGTTGCCGAGAGGAGAAGAAGAATTCAATGCATCTACGCCGTTCGGCATGCCGATACCTTCAGCTGTGGTATACTCAGTCTGCCAGAAACCGTACTCAAATCCCGCCATGGCGTTGAACGAGTGCTTGTCCCATTGATAACCGCCCTTCAGGATATTGGTCGTACCGAAGCTCTTGCTCATTCCAACACTCTTGCTCAAATAGCCATTGCCATAAGAAGTGTCGTATGTACGCGGGTCAATGTACGAAGAACTCAGCCAGTAACCTGCGCCAAAGGTGTTGGTCGTCGTGAAATGCAACCAGTCGGTGAAATGTACGTTCAGCTGCAGGACACCCGAGAAATCGAAGTTATCCGATTTCGAGTAGTTGTACTTCGTTCCATGGAGAGAGTTCCAAGTCTCTTGGCTCCACCATTTAGCGCCGTTGTCAGGACGAGCTCCGTGATCGATACGGACATATTCATTGGTCAGATTGCCTGCTTCGTCATATGCGTACGGGCAATCCCACGGCATCTTGAAGAAGGCATCACCCATCATCGTCCAGCTTGACGGATAGTCAACGCTCGATTTGGTGAAGTCAACCTTCACATTCATATCCAGCCATTTTGCAATGTCTGCCTTGAGAGAAGCGTGACCGCTAACCTTTTGCATACCTGTCGTCTTCAGTGTACCTTGCTCTCCAAAGTAATCGAGAGATACATAATAACCTACGTGCTCCGAACCACCGTGAACAGCCACGTTATAGTTTTGGATTACACCGGTCTTGAAGAACTCGTCCTTCCAACTCCAGTCTTGCTCCAGCAGGGTCTCAGGATAAGTGAGTCTGAATACCATGTCCGAGAAGAACTTTTTATGGAAGTTGTAAAGCTCTGCCGATTTCATCATGCGGTAGTTTCCGAACAATGCTTGCTTTGCACCGGCTGTCGCCTTGAGGTCCACATGCACTTTGTCATGCTTCTTACCGCTCTTGGTCGTTACGACGATTACACCGCCTGCTGCGGATGCACCGTAGATACCGGTCGAACCTGCATCTTTCAATACGGAGATCGTCTCTACGTCGTTCGGGTTGAACGTTCCGCCCATCACACCGTCAACAACGTAAACAGGGTCGCTGCCTGCAGTGATAGAACCTGTACCACGGATACGGATCTGCGCTGCGTCACCAGGTTGACCGCCTGCGTTGCTAACCGTCAAACCGGCTACTTTACCTTGCAGCATGTTTCCGATATCACTCGTCGTGACGTCGGTCAGCTGGTCTGCGCTTACCGTTACTACGGCTGAACTCAACTCGGCTTTCTTTACTGCCGAATAACCAAGGGAGACAACCTCTTGAAGTTGCTGTGCATCGGTTTCCATGATGATGTTCATGTCTGCTACCGCACGGACTTCAATCGTTTTGTAACCCATGTACGACAATTGCAATGTCGCTTTGTCGGGCACTGTGAGTACGAAGTTACCGTCAAAGTCAGTCACCGTTCCGGTGGTGGTTCCCTTAACGAGAATACTCACGCCAATCATCGGTTCCGACGTGTCTGCATCGATAACCGTACCTTTCACGTTGATGTCAGCAAATGCTGATGCAACAACTAACAGGCTGAAAAAGATTGCTTGTAATCGCTTCATGGTTGTTAATTATTTTAGTTGATTGTTTGTTATCTAGCGTCCTAGTTTACTAGCACCCTATTTTTCTATCACTTTAAGTAAGTAACTTCTTTCAAAATTAACTTCGATCTTCGGATCGCTTCCCTTGACCTCAAACTCACGCGGTTCGTCCGCTGTATATTCGATAGCCGTATAGGTCTTTGCGGGATCCAGTCCGCGCAGCTCTAATGTACCGTTATAGGAAGGAACAGGAACGGTTGCTGCATCTACATGCGCAGGATCCATCGCGCCTTCCGGAGCTACCGGATCTAC
>JAGCFY010000161.1 GCA_017649845.1 Paludibacteraceae bacterium | reverse complement strand
GTATGTGGAGTTATTTTGTTCCAATATAGTTATTGCTCCTCCGGAGCGTTTATTGCTTCGGGTTTATTTTCTTCGCCTGTATATCTGTTTTTCTTGCCATACACTACCCATCGGTCAAGCGCCACCAGGACAGCCGGCACGACGGAGAGCGTAAGAACAATAGCCATAAAAGCACCTACCGCCAGACAGCCGACAATATTCGATATCATCAGGTCATCCACCGCCAACGCCATAGCTCCCGGACCGATAACCATGATCAGGCCGGAGGTAAGGATAGTACGTATAGAGCCCCTGTACGCCGCACAAACGGCATCCACAGGCAGCATGGTCTTGCGGGATTCGCGGTAATAGTTAGCAAAGAGAATACCATAGTCAATCGTAGCACCCATGAGAATAGCCTGGACGATCAGATAAGCCAGATAAAGCATCTGACCGGAGACAAGGCCTGCTACCACTACGTTGACATACACCGCGCTCATGACCGTTACCACCAAGATAGTAGGAACAATAACCGACCGGAACGTGATAGCTACTATCAGGAAGATAGAGAGGATCGTGAGCAGCGAGACGACATTCATCTCATGGTCAAAGCCTGCCCGCATCTCGGCATACATCACCGATTCACCTACATAATAATGCTCATGCGGAATGCGTGCATCCGCCAGCGCCGTAAGGGTATCTACAAAATCATAGGTCTCCTGCGACTCTTTCGGCAAGGAAGAGAGTACCACCAGGATAGAATGCTTCTCTTTTCGTAACTGCCCTAACCCATCCGCTATCTGCGATTTGATATTCGCTGCCTGCGAACCGATAGTATCAGGCAGTATATCCGCCAGACGAGGGTCATAGACCAAGGTATCACACAGATACGAGAGTAATGGTCCGAAGCCCAGACGCAGCGAGTCACAAGGACTATTGACCGCACCGTAATAATCATAGAGCAACGACATCTGCGCCGGCGTGACAGGATCAGATTTGACATTCGAGAGCTGCATCAGTCTATCCAGTTTGGATGCCATCTGCTCCGGTGTATAAGTCTTACCGGAGAACATCAGTTCAGTAAAGAGTTCAGCCTGCTGGTCGGCACGGCTCGGTGTCTTACGTTTAGGTTCGATCTTCTGCGAAGCATTAGCATACTGCGAGGCCATCTTGCTGGCACGTGCCGTGTCGGTACTATGCAACGAGCGTTGCATATCCTCTATCGCTTTGACGATAGCTTCTGTATCCAGGTCGGACGGCTGGCTCGCCACCAGCTGTTTGGGTTTCTCCGGAGGATAAGCGATCGTCAGCAGGTCATCATCCGTATAATCCTCCAAGCCAAAAGCCCGCAGCAGTTTATTCAGTTCCGCCGGCGTGAGCGATGCATTGGCATCTGCCAGATCCATCAGATGAGCACGCTGACCGAGCATCGTACGCTGTTCATCGGAAATCATACCTGCCAGCCCAGGACGCTTGAAGAGGTCGTCCACCAGCAGATGAACATATTGCAGCGGGGTCAGTTTTTTCGCCTTACCCGGTGCATAGCCATATACCAATTGCGTTTGAATCTGGGTTGAACCGATGAAGATAGACATCTCTTTGACCGACATCGGCAGCCGGATTGCAGCTGTATCGGTCAGTTTACGCATCTCTACGGAGATGACAGATGTCTCGGTGGTATTCAGACGCTCGATGAAAGGCACCAAAGCGATACGATCCATGGATAAAGAGGGAGCTTCGCTTTGAATAGGTTCTGCTTCAGCAGGTTCTTCCCGGACAGGGACCTCTGTTGCAGGTTCTTCTTGAACGGAATCCTCCTTTACAGGTTCTTCGTTGACCGGCTCTGCTTTGGCAAGTTCTTCTTTGACCGGAACAACCGATTCTTCTTCCGCCGGAGCCACATCCAACATGGATTGCAGCATAGCGATCTGCTTTTTCATATCCTCATCCAGATAGGAGGAGAAAAGCGGATTAGCAGCTACATGGCTATGCAGAAAACGCGCCAAATCGGGGAAAGCCATCTGGCTCTCTATCGAGTCTTTGGATCGCATGTAATAGAGGAGCTGCATCATCTCCGGATTGATCATATCCAGCGCCTCGGGAGGAACTGTCGTGCCCTCCGGCATGAAATCCTTGAAATCGGTTAACAACGAACGTACATGTGCCGCCATCTCCGCCGGAGTAAGGGGTTTGGACATGAGCGTAGGATACGAGATAACCGACTGGATTCCCGGCTGCGCCATCAGATTATCCACCAGATTATAGATTGAATCTTCATCCTGCGTATCATATACCAAGACGAACGGATTCGGCGAAGGGAAGATTTTCTCTATCTGTGACTCCGCTTCGGCAGAGAAAAAGATCGTAGTCTGGCGACTAAGATACCATGAACCGAAGAAGAGGATCACCGCGCCTACCGCCATCGGCAGTTTATGCCGGGAGATGAAAAGCGCCAGTTTATCCGTAGGCGGGACGTAAGCTTTTTTCGCTGTCTTATTGATCGTCCGGCGGAAAAGGAGCATGAGTGCCGGCATAGCCGTGAAGGTACAGATCAGCGAGCAGACAACACCTTTGGCCAGGACGATACCCATGTCAGCGCCTATCTTCAGCCGCATGAAACAGAGCATGAGCAGTCCTACTACGGTCGTCAGAGCCGACGAAAGGATAGAAGGAGCGGCTTTCTTAATGGCTCTGTTGGCGGCCAAGACAGCTGTTCGCCGATCGGTATGTTCGTCCTGCTCCTGCCTGTAACGGTTAAGCAAAACGATACAATAATCGAGCGAAAGCACAGCCTGCAGGATAGAACCGATGAAGTTCGTTGTGATAGAGACAGACGGCAGAAGTGCGTTCGTGCCCATATTGAGCAAGATAGCCAGACCGGCCGTAATCAGGATAACAACGGGTTCGAACCATGACTGCGCCATCAGGAAAAGCACCAGCATGATCATCACCGCCGCGATGATAATAACCGACACCGGCGGTGTTGCGCCATCCTGGCTGGTCTCTACCACGCAGTTACCGCCAAAACGCGTGCTGATCTGTTTGCCAAGTGCTTTCTGGTCCACCGATTTCGGTACATCGAGATCAAAAAGCGCGTGCGTGCTATCTGCCGAGTATCTAAAAGATACTCCCTGCACATCCGGATAGCCGTTGAGCAGAGTTCGCATACCCGGTACCTCGTTCGGCCGGACACCCTCAAACATCACATGTACATCGGCGCCGGACATCTGAGCGGACGAGCCGAACTCAGACATCACGATCTCCAGACCACTCTTCATCTGCGAGTCATCCGGCAGGTATTTGGTCATGTCGGCATTGACATTCGTATGGAACATCATAATGCCGCTAACTACTGCCAAAGCCAGCGTGACGAAGAATAATATGTAATAGAGGCTACGTTTCAAATTTTATATTTTAGAAATTGCCCATCTGGAGATAAGCCACCTCTTTCGGCGTAAGGAAACGCCACTTGCCGCGACCTACGTTTTTCTTGGTCAGACCGGCAAAAGAGACACGGTCAAGGTTCACAACCTTATACCCCACTTTCTCGAATATACGGCGAACGACACGGTTCTGGCCGGAATGAATCTCCAGACCAATATGCTTGCGGTCGGCTTTCGGGAACTCCAGTGCATCGGGGATGATACGC
The DNA here is from genome assembly GCA_017649845.1 of Paludibacteraceae bacterium. Taxonomy (GTDB): domain Bacteria; phylum Bacteroidota; class Bacteroidia; order Bacteroidales; family Paludibacteraceae; genus Colicola. The sequence continues at coordinate 6,035 of JAGCFY010000161.1, read as the reverse complement.
TCGTCATCCAGCACTACGCCGGCACGAACGATAGCTTCATCCACTTCGTCCAGTTCGCGATCCAGCGTCACAGCATAGACTTTCTTCTTATTGAACTTAGGATGGGTCAGTTTAGCCGCCAGATCGCCATCATTGGTGAGCAGGAGCACACCGGTTGTATTACGATCGAGCCTTCCTACCGGATAGATACGCTCTGCGCAGGCATTGCGTACGATATCGATCACTGTATGACGCTCCTGCGGATCATCGGTAGTAGTAACCGTATTCTTGGGTTTATTGAGCAGGATATACACCTTGCGTTCGCGGCGAACCGGCTGGTCATGGAAACGAACATCATCCGTCGGCAGCACTTTAGCTCCGAGGCTATCCACCGTCACGCCATTGACCGTGATCACACCTGCCTGGATAAAATCATCCGCTTCGCGGCGCGAGCAGATACCGGCATTAGCGAGGTATTTATTGAGACGAATAGGTTTCGTCGGATCCTCATGTTGCTCACGGTAGACTTGCTGCTTATGACCGGAATAGACACCGGGATTGCGTTTAGGTTTGCCTCCAAACGGACGATTAGGGCGCTCAGCGCGCTCTCCGAAAGGACGAGCTGGACGGGCTTCTCCGTCACGGGTAAAACGAGGACGGGCTTCGCCGTCACGAGTAAAACGGGGACGCGGTTGTCCCTCTTCGCGGTGAAAACGCGGCCTTGGACGGCGCTCACCATCATTGTTGGAATTGTTGTACATTAATTTTGAATTTTGAATTTATAATTTTGAATTTCCAAGGTGGCCCTCACGGGTCACGTGCGTACTCACGTACGCGTTAAATAATAATGTGCAACGAAGGCTCCGAGTTACGAAAACCCAGAGCCTATACGTTTGCACGCATCATCGATTAAGCTTCAGCTTGCTCGATAGCCAGTTTACCACGGTAGTAGCCACAGGAAGGGCAAACGGTGTGGTAGATGTGAAGAGCACCACAGTTCGGGCATGTAGCCAGTGTCGGAGCTTTCACTACGTCATGGGTACGACGTTTCGCTTGTCTGGTGTGCGATTGTCTTCTTTTAGGATGTGCCATATCAATTTACAATTTAAAATTTACAATTTACAATTTATTCTGCGTCAGTATCGTTTTCGGGATCCGGCTCGTCACAAAGGTGATCATGGAGGAGAAGTTCCATTTGCGGATTGCACTCACCCGGTTGGTGACTGTGAACGAGCGGAATATTGATACTAACTATCTCATAGGCGAGCCAAGAGAGATCCAATGTTGAATGTTGAATGTTGAATGTTGAACGATCATCATTCTCCTCATCAGACCAGATTTCCTGCTCGTCGTTGATGTCAAGGGGCATTGGGTCGAGGCATCTATCACACACAACAAAGACAGTTCCATGAACCGCAATGCTGAGCTGATAGTCCTCCTCCCGGAGATTAAGCGTCGCTTTTCCGGTCACCGTTCCGCTTAGAATTTCCGACTTCTCCAAGGAAGCGAAGAAATCGCTATCTAACTGAATATCAAAGGAATGCGTGCCTACAGGAAGGCGTGACAAGTCGATGATATTGTGACTGTTTTCGCTCATAGACGCAAAATCGGGTGCAAAGGTACTGCTTTTTTTTGAAATACGCAAACTTTTAGTGCAAAAAATTTGAGAATGCACTCATTTTCGTGCTCTTATCTCTCGATTTAGTGCAAATTTGCACAAAAATACGGATAAGTATTTGCATTGTATATCGAAATCAGACTAACGAGACACTAGCGAGAGACTACCGAACCGAGATCATCGTGGGGGCAATGAGGGGTTAATGAGGAGTCAATAAGCACAAAAGCGCGGCACTACAATGCCGCGCTTTTAAATAGGATGTCACAAAAAGGTTATTGTACCTCTTGTCCTGTGATGCTATAGACCTTCTCTCCGCGGAGGATGAGGATTCCGTAAATTATGACATCTAAAAAAAAAAGCGCGGGGCAACAAATGCTCCGCGTTTGAAAAAATATGATATCTCAATGGTTGATAATCAGACCGTTACTATTAATCTTCGTCGCGATCATAGCACGTACTTTCGTCATCCGGCGTTTGCTCCAGCGTGCACGTACCGGTAACCGAAGCACTTGCGCCATAACCTGAAGCACTTACATTGTTTGAGTACAACCACATAGCTTTTTCATACTGGGCCCACAATTCCGTCAACCATTCGTAGTCAACGCCACTCTCGTGAACATCAGCTTCTCCGGTTGATTTCTCGGTGTACTCCCATGTGAATTTCCAGCACTTGTACTCCGTGTTGTCATAGTACTTGCCATCCAATGTGCTGTTCGTTTCATCCAATTGCGGTTCATCACCTACCGATACGCGAGGCATACAACCGATGAAACAACTGAGCACCAAAGCCATTACGGCTGAATAGATTAATTTTTTCATTTTTTTGTAAATTTTGAGGTTAATAAAGATTGTTAATTATATTGTATTTACTTCTTGAGAATATGGTTTAGCCCTTGAAGAAGAATGTCCAGCAGTGTGATTCTTCTTGACGCGCTACATGCGGGAATTGCAAAGCTAATTCAAGGATGGAGTTGAAGTCGTACAGGTGCGTTGCTGCTATATAGGCTTGGCTCTTAGCCATCGCGTATGCCGCAGTTACTTCGCCGCCGTTACGAATCTGCTCGAGTTGGTTGTCAAGTGCAATCAGACGCTTCATCAGCGCAGTAACCTGCACATCGTAAGCCTTTACTTCTGCGAGCCATTTCTCGGCTTGTTTTCTATTATAAGCATCGATGAGTGCGTTCTCTGATTTACGGCCTTCGATCCACCATGACGGATAGCAAATGGTTTGTCCTTCTTTGGCATTCTTGCAGCAGTCCCAGTTATTTAAGCGCTCTGCGAGCGGATCTTCGATCTGGATAGCACGTTTGCACTCCGCAGACGCACGCCAACCTTCAATGATTTGCGCAAAGAGGTCTTCCAATTTATTGGTAGGCAGGCCCACGCTGTGCGCAGCAAAACTTGCATCGTTTAACATCCCATTCGAGTGCGCCTGGAACTGCACATGCTTCATCATATCCATGTTATCGTTCTTGAACTCGAAGGCCTCGTTAGCTAACGCGGAGAGTTGCTCACCCAATGCACCGTATTCGTTTTCGTGCGGGTCTCCGGCATTGACATTCTCATTGTCAAACTGCGCATTGGCCGCATAAAGACGGTTATAGAGGCTCGGATGATTCGATTTGAGATAGGCTTCCGTTCCTTTGGGATTAGTCTGCGCCATATTGATGATTTTGATGTACTCCTGCTTGGAGATCCCCCATTTCGCGGCGAACTTTCCGGCCATAACATCCATCATCTGCGCCTCGGACATTTTCTCATTGATCTCACCGGACATATAAAGTTGCATCATCTCTTGCTGCGAAGGCATGAGTCCGGCGTTCACATTGGCGTTATACTGCGCCATGGCTTTTTGGTTAGACTTCTGCTGTTTCTTTCCGAGTTCAAGGGTTTTGCTATTCAACTCCTGCTGTTTTTCCAGTAGTGTACTGCGGAAATTGAGGGCACCGAGGTAGTAAGCAGCAGAACCCTTACGGGCATAAGCCGTTTTGGCTTCGGGTGTAATGAGGTCATTTGCCGTAGGCATCGCCGGACGCTTGTTGATAAGGTCTGCGAACGAGTTGATCTTCGTTGCAGGAATGCTTTCTTCCAGTTCATAACCACCGCCGGTGATGAGGGCTTCAATTTGATGGTCGAATTCTTGCGCCATACCCGGCATGGCCAGCACTACGCCAGCCAATACCGTAAACAATACTTTCTTCATAGTTTTACGCTTTTATTCGTGACAAGAATCCGGATCAGTAGCGGCGGCTAGTTCGTAGGAAGCTGTACCCATACCGGTACTGACGATAGCATCTACTTGTGCTTCTGCTTCTGCTTCTGTGCCCCAATAATAGGAAACTTGAGTGACGCCCATAACTGTTGCTGTAATCTTCCAGCAAGCTTCCTGACGTTCTTGACTGTCTTCGAGTTGATCACAAGCATCCTCATTGTCAGCCTCTGTTACATGACGATAGGTATAATCGATATTGATCAAATCGTACATCATCACGATAACTTTTTCCGTATCCCAACGATAGGTGACTACGGTCATACCGTAAGCCTCTTGCGTGATTTCCCAGCATTTGTAGTTTATGCTGTCATATTTGCTGTAATCCTTCGGCTCATTAGAATCTTGCGGTTTCTCTGGATCATCATCGCTCGGATTCATTGCCCAGCACGCATCTTTGTCAGTTTTGTCCGTTACGCGCTCGTATTCATGATTAGCCACACCGATCTGCTCCAGTTTTGCCATGTAATAATCATGACGCTCTTTCATGTTTGCCTCCGGCATCCAACCATACTCCTGACTGGTGTGCTGTCCGCCGAGAGAATCGATCCAGGTAATGGTCTCAAGCCAGCACTCAGCACCTTCCCATTCTCGTTCCGTACATGCCTCTTCCGTATTCTCTTCTACCAGATAGTAGCGGTATTTCTTGTGATACTCACCAAACACCTTCAACTCTGCCTGCATGGATTGATCAATCATCCAAAGCAGTTGAGCTTCTGTTCCCCAGAACGGTTCTACGCCAATGGTTGTTCCATCGCACCAAACATGCCAATCCCAGCAGCAATAAGTGGAGTCGTTTACCAAGGATGGGTCAAATTGAGTAGGAGAGGTAATCCACTCATCTCCTGCATACGTGGTGCTTCCATTACCCGGATTGTTTTTCGGTTCACAAGCTACGAACATTGTTGCACTTGCAAGCGCTACAAGCGCTACATAAAAATACTTTTTCATTTTGTCATACCCTGTGAGTATCGGGCGCACTTTTAAAAATTATTGTTGGTTTTGTTATTATAGGTCGCAATAGATGCTATAGGACGTAATAGGACACGAAAAAGCGTGGGCTTTACGCTCGCTTCATTTGACTTGTTGAGGTCTTCGACTACCTTTATCACTCAAACTTACGCACGGAAAACTCACGCTACAACGTGAGCGTGCATAAACCGTACTTGAGTGATAATGATTTTGTTAAAAGTGTCGAAGTTTCAACAAATCAAGTTGGGCTTATAACGCTATTTTATGGCGCACATTTGCGCTGTATTTTGTGGAGTATAGCGGACTCGAACCGCTCACCTCAACACTGCCAGTGTTGCGCTCTAGCCAGATGAGCTAATACCCCGAATTGTATTTTGCGCTGCAAATTTACTGCTTTTTTTTCATATATGCAAATAAAATTGAGAAATTTTATATTTCTCGCGGACGGGCGGAGCCGATTTTAGTAAATCGGGGCGGATGCGAGAAAGAACGGTACGAACGTAAAGAGAGTGCCGGCGATGCGCGACAAGTGGTCACCGCCTACACCGCGAGCCATAAAAAAAGCGCAGCAAAACTGCGCTTTATGAAGGGTTGATGCTGCCAAAATCAGCAGCTCTCGAACTGGCGGAGGAAGCGGACGTCGTTCTCGGAGAAGAGACGGAGGTCCTTCACACGATACTTGAGGTTCGTGATACGCTCCACACCCATACCGAACGCATAGCCGGAATAGACTTTGCTATCAATGCCACAAGCCTCCAGCACATTCGGATCCACCATGCCGCAACCGAGGATCTCTACCCATCCTGTTCCTTTGCAGAACGAGCAGCCTTTGCCGCCGCAGATATTACAAGAGATATCCATTTCTGCAGAAGGCTCCGTGAACGGGAAATAAGACGGACGAAGACGAATCTTGGTATCCGCACCGAACATCTCCTTCGAGAAATAAAGTAGCGCTTCGCGCAAGTCGGCAAACGAGACATTCTTATCCACATAGAGTCCCTCCACCTGATGGAAGAAACAATGGGCACGGGCGGAGATAGCTTCATTACGATAGACACGACCCGGGCAGAGCACGCGGATAGGCGGTTTCTGGGATGTCATGACACGCGTCTGGACAGACGAAGTATGCGAACGAAGGAGGATATCGGTAGGTTTCTGAACACCCATCTCTTTCTCCACAAAGAACGTATCCTGCAT
>JAGCFY010000160.1 GCA_017649845.1 Paludibacteraceae bacterium | reverse complement strand
ACCTGCGGATGATCTTCGCGGGTCTTTTTACCTGCCACCAATTGTTTCAAACGGCTGAACGAGCGGAACGGATCAACAATAACTTTACCGATCTCGGAGTCACGACGGAGGTATAACTGACCTTCTGTAATGTAACCCGTGTTATCCGGAATAGCGTGCGTGATGTCACCGCCGGACAGGGTTGTCACAGCGATGATGGTGATCGAACCGCCACCGATCTCCTCCGGGAACTGAACGGCTTTCTCGTAGATATTAGCGAGATCCGAATAGAGAGAACCCGGCATGGAGTCTTTGGATGGAATCTGGTCCATACGGTTCGAGACGATCGCCTATGCATCGGCATACAGCGTCATATCGGTCAGCAGAACCAGCACTTTCTCGTGTTTCTCTACCGCAAAATACTCTGCTGCGGTCAATGCCATATCCGGAATCAGAAGACGCTCTACAGGCGGGTTTTCCGTTGTATTAACGAACGAAACGATGTGGTCCAACACACCCGCATTGCTAAATACGTTCTTGAAATAGAGGTAGTCGTCATTGGTCAGACCCATACCGCCGAGGATGATCTTATCTGCCTCTGCGCGGAGCGCTACGTTAGCCATCACCTGGTTGTACGGCTGGTCCGGATCGGAGAAGAACGGGATCTTCTGACCCGAGACGAGCGTGTTATTCAGGTCAATACCGGCAATACCGGTAGCGATGAGCTCTGACGGTTGTTTACGGCGAACGGGGTTCACAGAAGGACCGCCGATCTCGATCTCCTTACCTTCGACAGCAGGTCCGCCATCGATCGGGTCACCGTACGCATTGAAGAAACGTCCGGCCAGCTGGTCGCTCACTTTGAGACTCGGAGCTTTGCCGAGGAATGTCACTTCTGCGTTGGTCGGGATACCTTCCGTACCTTGGAACACCTGAAGCGTCACTTCATCACCGATGATTTTCACCACCTGCGCCAATTTGCCGTTCACCAAAGCCAATTCGTCATTACCTACTCCTTCGGCCTTGAGGGAACAGGTAGCTTTGGTAATTGCAGTTATCTGCGTATATATTTTTTGAAATGCTTGTGCCATAGTACTTACTTTTTAATTTGTTTTTCTGCCAAGAGTTCATCGAGTTTTTTGCGATAGTCTTCAAACTCAGCGGATTTGAACTCGCAATAGTTCATCTGCTTGCAGAGGTTGATGACGCGTTTGAAATACTCGATTACATCGGTGAAGAGATCGAAATTATAATCATGACGGCAGATATCCATCACAAGGCGAAGCATGTACTGCTGGCGCTCGAGCGGACAAACTGCGTCGATCTTATCAAAGGCATCCTGCTGAAGGATCACGAAATCAATCACTTCCGCTTTCCAGAACTCCTCATGATAGTCAACAGGCACGCCGTCATCACCAAGGATGTTGATTTGCTCCTGGATCTCTTTACCGCGCTGCAGATAAGTCTTCATGTCGTTAACCATCGGCAGCCAATCTTTGTCGATCAGTTCCGAGATATAGGCCTCGAACTCAGGATATTCCACATATTTGGAATACGAATCAATCGGGTTAACAGCAGGATAGCGCTTGCGGTCGGCACGAGCCTGCTCCAAAGCATAGAAACAACGTGCCACTTTCTTCGTTCCTTCGGTCACCGGCTCTTTCAAGTTACCACCGGCCGGCGAAACGGTACCGAGGAAAGTAACAGAACCCGTCGCGCCGTTATTAAGGTACACATATCCCGCACGAGCGTAGAAAGCACCGATAATAGCGGAGAGATCCATAGGGAAAGCATCCTGTCCCGGAAGCTCCTCCAGACGGTTGGACATCTCACGCAGCGCCTGTGCCCAACGGCTCGTTGAGTCCGCCATCAGCAGCACACGCAGACCCATCGAACGGTAGTACTCGGCGATAGTCATCGACGTATAAACAGACGCCTCACGGCTTGCTACAGGCATGTTCGACGTATTGGCGATGATGATAGTACGCTCCATCAGTTTGCGGCCTGTATGCGGGTCATCCAGTTCCGGGAACTCCGTAAAGGTCTCCACTACTTCGTTGGCACGCTCACCGCAGGCTGCGATGATCACGATATCCGCCTCTGCTTGTTTGGAGATAGCGTGCTGAAGCACGGTCTTACCGGTACCGAACGGACCCGGGATAAAACCTGTACCACCCTCGCAAAGCGGGTTAGCGGTATCTATCGTACGAACACCGGTCTCTAACAGTTTGAAAGGACGCGGTTTCTCGCGATAAGCGAGGATAGCTTTCTTCACCGGCCATTTCTGAACCATGGTCACCTCATGATCCACGCCATCGGCATCGGTCAGAACAGCCATCACTTCGTTGATAGTGTACTCACCTGCTTTGGCGATAGATTTCACGGTGTAGGTACCTTCAAAAACGAACGGCACCATGATCTTATGCGGCTGATGGTTCTCATCCACCTCGCCGAGCCAGGAAGCCGCTTCTACTTTGTCGCCTACTTTGGCGATAGGAGTAAACGCCCATTTTTTCTCTTGATCGAGCGGGAAATTATACTCACCGCGTTTGAGGAATACACCTGTCAGTTTGTCGAGGTCATTCTGCAAACCGTCGTAGTTACGGCTCAGCAGACCCGGACCAAGCGTTACTTCCAGCATATGGCCCGTGAACTCCACTTTATTGCCCACTTTCAAGCCACGTGTGGACTCGAACACCTGCGCATAGACGTTGGCACCGATGACCTTGATCACCTCGGCCATCAGCCTTGTCTCTCCTACGTAGATGTAGCAAATTTCATTTTGCGCAACCGGGCCATCTACCGCGATGGTCACCAGGTTGGCAATAATTCCTTTAACTTTTCCAGTTGTCATATATCTTATTGTAAATTAATTCCACGTTTCTTAACCCCAAAGGGTACGATTAAAGGTGCACGCCTTTTTTCATATCTGCCACTAACTCGCGGAAGACGCGTTCGCCTTCTTCGATGGTCAAGATCGACCAGCGATGCAGCATGCGAACCTCAAGGTAGTACGCAAAAACCATTTCAGAGGAGAAGAAATCGAACTCCGTGCGCTCCTGAAGCCATTCGAAACGAATAGCATCCATGGCTTTTTCCCGCGTCATGAGATCCTCTATGGCCGCAAGAGAGAGAAGTGCATCGAAATCGCCCGGCAGTTCATTCAGGCCGAAATCCTTCTGCGTCGTATGCGTACGCAATTGTTCCGCCACCTCACCCTCGCCTACTATCTGAGTCTTGACGTCAAATCCGTGCTTGCGGCATATTTGCGCTACCAGAACATTATTCATATCCTGATTGAAAGCGAACCACTCGCGAACGAAGCGGTTTTTAGCCTGCAAACCTTGTTCGAGCACCTCCGGCTCTATCGGCGCACGAAGCAGATCCAGCATCGCTTTATCGGCCTCAGAGAGCTGCTCATTAAGCAGTTCATCTAATTGCTCGAGTGCGATAGGTGCATCCGCTCCGGCTTTAAGCTCCGGAAGTCCCGCCAGTAAATACTCGTAAGTCATATCAGAAGAGTTGTTCTACGAGTTGCGGACGAAGCATTTGCTTGAAATACTCGATAAACTCGGCATCTCCGAAGGCCAGTTTGTAACCGCCCTTAGCCGGCTGAATGGTAAAATCAGTCTTGATTCCTTTTACCTCAACGATCTTCACGCCTTTCTCGAGCAAACCCTTGGCATTGGCGGTAAAATATTTCTTCAGCGCCTCGGCATCCTTGGTCTCAATGATCACTTCGCCCTCTTTAGCCATCTGTTCTGCCAACTTGGCGATCAGACCTTGCATGAACTTGGCATCGGCCGTAGCTGCTTTCACGCTGTCAGCAGCGATTTTGTCGGACATCAGATTCACGATCTCCGTCTTCACGGCATTCACGCTCTGCTCTGCATAGAGCTTCAGTTCCGCACGTGTTTTCTTGTCCAGATCGGCAGCCTGCTTCTCTGCATCGGCCACAATAGCAGCAGCCTTTTTCTCAGCCTCCGCCACAATAGCAGCGGCTTTTTCGGTAGCCTTGTCAACAATCTGTTGCGCTTCGGCTTGACCTTTCTCTACGCCTTCCGCGTAGATCTTGTCAGTTAATTCAGAAAGATTCATATATTCTTGTATTTTAATTATGTACTTCCGTTTTCTGCCACTCGATAGGGGTTTAATAGGGATCAAATAGGGGTTATGTAGGGGTTTTACCGTATCCCGGTATACCCTATAATATACTTTGTATATTATCCCGTGATTTTTAATCTACCCTACTTTTCTTCCCATAAAATCCGCTGCAAAGTTACAAAAAAAAAATGACATAAACAAATGTTTATGCCACTTTTCTTGATTAATACTCTATTTTTATTTTTAGTTCACTTATTGTACCTGCTGACCATAGGTATTGAATATCCTGTCGTCATGGCGGATATAGAGCCTTCCGTCCTGCAGAAACTTATCGGCTGCGCGCCTATCCGAAATAATTTTCGGATCATTGAGATCCTGATGCAACGGCGCATTGATAACAAGCGTGGGACGCAAATCATCCGTGCGGTTCTCGTTTACAGCGCTTCGCTGAGTAATATCTTCCGCAAGAGATTGCACAGGGCCTTCTGCCATAAGTTGTGCCATCGGCAATAGAAGATCCGCCATACAGGATAACACCTCGCTTGGTGTAACTACTTCTATCATCATATTCTGCATTCCGTCATAAACAGCCTGAGTCAACGAATCGGCTAACGCCGGACGCTCGTTCTCGTTTGCCTCGCTATGGAAAAGATACAAATCCACTACCGCTTTGCCTATATGGCGCTGTACCAAGTCCACTCTTGCGGAGTCTGTGCTCGGCAATGCATTATTTATCTCGGCATTCAAATCACCGAAAAACAGACACATAGCCTTGACAATCGTGCCATAATCGTTCACAATCTTCGATTTGTATTCATCCACTTTATTCCACATACGCGGCGCAAGCGAAGGTATGAGATTATAGGTGTGCTCCGACATCCACTCACGGCTATAACTGTATAAATCGGAGATAGTATCGAGAGAACTGATATACTCGGTGGTCACACCTATCGTACTGCGGTCCTCCGAAATCGTAAGCCAGCGATATGGGCATGGGAACGTGATCGGCGAACCGGTGGATATTTCAACAATACTATCGGTCAGTAGTGTTGCGTCGTGCCATGTAGAAATGCTGTTGACGTGGAAATGTCCTGTAAGGACAAGATGCACACCGTGCGCCATCAAACTATCGCGTAACGCATCGGCGTTTTTGAATCGACAGGAACTCTCCAAGGTACTTTTCTTATCGAAATGCTCCAGAATCTGCCAGTGAGACATTGCAATAATCATATGTCCTTTTGCTACGGCACTATCAGCTTGAGCCAGAACGAATTGCAGCGTGCCCGGTTTGAGTACACCTGTTCCCGCATTGCCGTTCGAGCCGTCAATACCTATGACCGTCACACCTGGCAGCGGCTCAACGGCATAACTGAATGAATTAGGATCCTTTACTGCATTCTCGAATGTACCGGGATACAAATTCATCCAATCTACTGTTTCGGGTAAATCGTGGTTTCCCGGAATGACAAGCGTACGAATTCCCGCTTGCTGTAAGCGCTCAAGAGCCGCAGAAACGGTATCATGTGCCGCAGGCTCTCCATCGCGCGTCAAATCGCCCGGAATAAGTACTAACGACGGTTTATATTTCAACGCCGTATCCATAAGTGCTTTCCAGATAGGCTCGCTTAAATCCACCATCTTGCGTTGTTTGGCCATATAGTTCGCGAAATTCGTCTCCTTTGCTATCTCCGTTTGTGGGAGCACATGCGGATCGGCAATGACCATAATCGTGTCCTGAGCTTGCGTTTGCATAGAGAGCAACGCAAAAAGGACAAGGATTGAAATGACAAGTTTTTTCATATGATAAGTGTTACTAATGTTAATACAAGGTGATCTCTACTCTTCTGTTCCTACTTCGTCCATCTTCCGTATCATTGGATGCCACAGGCTTGGTATCGCCGTAACCGTAGGCTTTTATAGCCTCCTGCGATACTCCGAATGCGATCAGTTGTTTTCGTACGGATTCTGCACGGGCACGGGAGAGAAGAAGGTTATCTTCAGGCTTGCCCACATTATCCGTATGACCGGCCAGACGTACTTTATATCCATAAGTAGCAACAAAAACGGCTATACGCTTCAATTCTCCTAAAGAAACAGGCATGATCACATCACTTCCGGTTTCAAACAAAAGATTGTTGATGGCGACCGCCTCGTTGGTCTTGAGCACCGTGATATTCTCCGGACGTTTGTCCTCCGGCAGTGTAATGGCATAGATATCATGCTTTCTGCCTGTTT
>JAGCFY010000159.1 GCA_017649845.1 Paludibacteraceae bacterium | reverse complement strand
TAACATGCTTGACGATCTGCCAGCCGAACTGCATATCGCTCATCTGTACATCAGTCGGTTTAGCCTCTGTGACACACATTTCTTTTGTCAGAGTAATGGTTTCGGTATCGAGTTGTTGCGCTAAAAGACCTCCGTTGACTGAGACGTATTGCATTTGCTTGGTTGTGGAAGGAGTCATATCTACCTCCATGAGACGCAGGTTCTTCTTGGTCGTCAGAACTTCTAATGCATCTTGAGTGAACTGAGGCGCCATAATGATTTCGAGGAAAATCGGTTTCATCAGTTCCGCCATCTCTTTGGTTATCACGCAGTTGGTAGCTACGATGCCGCCGAAAATCGACACTTTATCTGCTTCATATGCTTTTGTCCATGCTTCCACGCCGTCTTTTCCTATCGCGGCTCCACATGGGTTCATATGCTTGAGTCCTACGCAGAAAGGAATCTGGCCGAACTCACGCACAATATTCAGCGCGGCATTGGCATCCTGGATATTGTTATACGATAGTTCTTTACCGTGAAGTTGGCGAGCCGAAGCCAATGAATACGGCACTTGCTCCATTGCGGCATAGAATTTAGCATCCTGATGTGGGTTCTCACCATAACGAAGACCTTGCTTGAGATCATATTCGAGGAACAGTTTCTCATTCAGTCCTGCTGCTTTGCGCATGTACGTAGCGATGCACATATCGTATTCCGCCGTATGGGTATAAGCCTTGGCGCTCAGTTCAAGACGTGTCTCCTTGCGGGTATTACCTTCGGCTTTGATCTCTGCGAGCACACGGTCGTAGTCATTCGGGTCACACACAACAGTCACATCATTCCAGTTCTTAGCCGCCGAACGAAGCATAGAAGGTCCGCCGATATCGATTTTCTCGATTGCTTCCGCCATGGTCGTGCCTTCTTTGGCAATCGTCTGGCGGAAAGGATAGAGATTCACACACACGAGATCTATCAATTCTATGCCATTCTCCGCCAAAGCCTCCATATGGGAAGGCTCGTCGCGACGCGCCAGCAACGCACCATGTACCTTAGGATGAAGAGTCTTGACACGACCATCACAAATCTCCGGAAAACCGGTTACTTCACTTATTCCGATGGTCTTTACACCACTCTCCTCCAGTAGTTTCTGTGTGCCTCCGGTAGCGATAATCTGCCAGTTGGCAGCCTGCAATCCCTTGACAAATTCTACCAGTCCGGTCTTGTCACTAACGGACACTAATGCTCTTTTCTGTATCATATTTTAATTTTTTACTTATGATGATATTTTCACCTGTCTGGACACAGCCGATTACCTGTGCATTCTCCCTATGAAAGTCTAGGATTTCTAACACCTTTGCCGCGTCTTTCTCCGAGACAGCCAAAACCATACCAATACCCATGTTGAAGATATTGAACATCTCACGATGCGGAATATTTCCTTTGGCTTCCAGGAAACGGAAAATCGGGAGGATTTCCCAACTTCCTTCCTCAATGCGGAATCCTTGTCCGGGCAAGAAAATACGAGGTATATTCTCGTCAAATCCGCCACCGGTAATATGCGCCACACCATGAACATCAACCTGCCGGATCACTTCTAAAACGGGTTTGACGTATATTTTCGTTGGAGTTAGGAGTACTTCGCCTAATGTTTTTTCGGGATCTAACTCCGGATAAATCTTGTGCAGATCGAGATTTGCATCCTTAACGATTTTACGCACGAGCGAATAGCCGTTGGAATGCACTCCGGAAGAAGAGATACCTATCAGCACATCACCTTCTTTCACTTTCGTACCATCAATCAGTTTTGATTTCTCAACCACACCGGTAGTGTAGCCAGCAATGTCATATTCGCCATTTTCGTACATGCCCGGCATTTCAGCCGTTTCTCCTCCAACAAGCGCACATCCCGCCTGACGGCATCCTTCCGCTACACCGCTAACGATCGCTTCTATCTGCGCCGGGATGTTATGTCCCGTAGCTATATAATCAAGGAAGATAAGTGGCTCAGCACCTTGCGCCAATACATCGTTGACGCACATTGCCACCGCATCAATACCTATCGTATCATGCTTATCCATCGCAAAAGCGATCTTCAGCTTAGTACCTACTCCATCTGTTCCACTGACCAAAATCGGTTCCTTCACGCCCAGCGACGAGAGATCAAACATACCTCCAAACGAACCGATAGAACCCATCGATCCAGGACGCACGGTAGAACATACATGCGATTTTATCCTGCTTACTACTTCGTATCCGGCTTCCAGATTCACGCCGGCTGCTTCATAATGTTGCGCCATATGTGTTGGTTTATTTAGTGCTTAAAATAGTTAACTGCATTTTCGAATAGCGGTTGGCATTTATTGCCTGCTATATTCGCAAACACATTCTCTTCGTATCGTTCAGTATGTCCCATCTTTCCAAGAATCTGCCCGTTGGGTGAAAGAAGGCCTTCAATCGCATAACAAGAGCCATTCGGATTGTACGGAGACTCCATCGTTGCATCGCCTGTACGCGGGTCGGCATAACGGAAAGCGACCTGTCCACTCTCGAATAATTGTTTTGCCAGTTCCTCGCTCACTACTACTTTACCTTCGCCATGACTGACTGCAATACTATGCAGGTCTCCGATAGACATGCCTTGCAGCCATGGACTGTTGGTAGAAGCTACCGTTGTTGTCACCATTTGCGAGACGTGCCGGTTGATATCATTTCGGAACAAGGTAGGACTGGCTGTAGTCACTTTGCCAAGCTTTCCGTACGGCAACAGACCGGATTTGATGAGTGCCTGAAAGCCATTACAGATACCTAAGATCAGTCCTCCGCGATCCAAAAGTGATTCGACAGCGCGGCTCACCTTATTGTTATTGAGCACAGAGACGATAAATTTAGCCGATCCATCCGGTTCGTCACCTAAGGAGAATCCTCCGGCTAACATCAGTATCTGCGCTTTCTCGATATGCGCTACCATCTCGTCAATAGAAGTAATCACATCGTGCTCGTTTAGATTGCGGAAAATCGTCACTTCCACCTCTGCTCCGGCTTTGCGCCATGCTTTGGCACTATCGTAGTCGCAGTTGGTTCCAGGGAAAACAGGAATATATACAATCGGTTTCTTGCCTTTCAGGTCTTCGTGCTTTATTGGCTTTGCCGTATGTTGTTTGAGTGTTACGCCCTTCGGCAGCAGTTCTTTGTGCTGCGATTCCATGGTAGCCGGATATACTTTTCTGAACGGCGAGACGCAGGCATCATATAGCACCTCACGTTTGATTGCCTCGCCGTTGACGACGATGCTATCGCTATCCGTCACCTGACCCAAAAGAACAGCATCCGGGATAGCCAACTCTGACGTCGCCTCTACCAGTATACTGCCGTATTGGTAATTATAGAGTTGGGCTTCATCTATCAGTATCTCAGCGCCCAATTCATTGCCGAACGACATTTTAGCCAGTGCTTCACACACGCCGCCAAAGCCAATTGAATATGCAGAAACAATCTGTCCGGCGTGGATTGCTTTTGTCGTATCAGCCCACAGTTGCTTCAATTGGTCGGTATTCGGCATATAGTTAGCAAGCGGTTTGTGTTGCAGCAGGTATAGTCTGTTTCCGGCTTTCTTAAGGTCCGTACTGATTACCTTGTTAGCCGGAACGGTCGTAATACCAAAGGCTATCAAAGTCGGTGGAACGGATATATGCTCGAATGTACCGGACATGGAGTCTTTTCCTCCGATAGATGGCAGCCCTAATGCCACTTGCATCTTAAGTGCACCCAAGAGTGCGCTAAGCGGTTTTCCCCAACTATGGCGATCCTCTGTCATGCGCTCAAAATACTCCTGGTAACTAAAGCGCATATGGCTATAGTCGGCACCAGCTGCTACCACCTTGCTGCAAGCCTCCACTACGGCATATGCGGCACCATGATACGGACTCCACTCCGCGATGAAGGGGTTATAACCGAAGGCCATGATAGAAGCCGTATTGGTAAATCCGTCTGTAGGCAATTTCTGTACAGAAACCTGAGTCTCGGAGCGTTGCATCTTACCACCAAAAGGCATCAGGACAGTGGAGCGCCCGATCGTAGCATCGAACTCCTCAATGAGACCTTTCTGACTCGTCACGTTAGCCGAACGCATCACATTGCACATGCGCTCCTCGAGGGTTGCACCTGCAATCAATTGCGCAAACGGGTCACGTTCCTCTACCGGTAGGATAGTTGCCTCTGCGTAATGTTTGGCACCTGCAGAATCGATGAATGCGCGACTTAGGTCTGCGACTAACTCGCCTTTGTAGAACTGACGCATACGGCCTGTATCGGTCACATCTGCTACATGTGTCACTTCTATATTATCTTGGTGGCAAAGCAGTTCAAAAGCCGTTTGGTCTTTTTTCTCTACCACTACTGCCATACGCTCTTGCGATTCGGAGATAGCTAGTTCTGTAGGGTTCAGACCTGAATATTTCGTTGGTACGCGGTCGAGATAGATATCCAGTCCGTCCGCTAACTCACCTATCGCCACACTCACGCCTCCGGCACCGAAATCATTGGATTTCTTTATCAATTTCGTTACCTCATGGCGGCGGAAGAGTCGTTGAATCTTTCTTTCCTCGGGTGCGTTACCTTTCTGCACCTCACTGCCACATGATTCCAAGGAGGCCTCTGTATGCTCTTTACTCGATCCTGTAGCTCCACCTATACCATCTCTTCCTGTACGTCCGCCAAGGAGCAGGATCACATCACCGGGAGCAGGACTCTCACGACGCACGGCATCCGCTTTAACAGCGCCAACTACTGCCCCCACTTCGAGACGTTTAGCCACATATGAAGGATGATAAATTTCGCGCACATGCGTGGTGGCCAGACCGATTTGGTTTCCGTAAGACGAATAACCGGCTGCCGCCTTGCGAGATATAATCTGTTGCGGTAACTTACCTGCCAGTGTTTCACTCACAGGGGCGTAGATATCTCCTGCTCCGGTAACACGCATCGCCTGATAGACGTACGCACGGCCGGACAGCGGATCGCGGATAGCTCCACCGAGACAAGTGCTCGCTCCACCGAAAGGTTCTATCTCTGTAGGATGATTATGGGTCTCGTTCTTGAATTGCAACAGCCATCGTTCGCCTTTTCCGTCGACATCTACATCGATGAAGATCGAGCAAGCATTATTCTCTTCGCTTACCTCCATATCGTCCAGCAGCCCTTGTTGCTTCAAATAACGGGCACCGATAGTAGCTAATTCCATGAGGCACAGCGGTTTTTCCTCGCGTCCCAACTCCATACGGATATGACGGACACTATCCAAGGTCTTCGCTATATCGGTTTTTATGAACGAATCATCAATTTCGATATCCTTCAGAATAGTAGTGAAGGTCGTATGCCGGCAGTGGTCGGACCAATAAGTATCCAGGATACGCAATTCCGTCTCCGTCGGGTCTCTATGCTCTTTGCTGAAATAATCAACGACGCATGCCAAATCGTCAGCATTCATCGCCAAGCCCCATTGTTTGCAGAAGTCTGTATATTGTGCCTTAGGCATCGCGGTAAATCTTGCTAAGGAAGCAAGGGGCTTGACATCAGCTGTCTGCTGGCGGGAGAGAACACTCAAGTCTTTCTCGCGCGCCTCGACCGCATTGATATAATAATGCCGGATTTTCGCCATCTCATCTGCCGTCATCTCATCCTCAAAGATTAGCAAACGGCTCGAACGAATGTCTATATCGGCATTCGGGTCAATGAGATGTACGCAATCGACAGCCGAGGATGCACGCTGGTCAAACTGACCGGGGATATACTCCACCGCAAGATACTGCTTACCTTCGAGGTTTATTGAGTCCGTCACAGTATCTGTCACTATCTCACCAAAGACGCTGTATTTACTTTGCTCCAGCAGCGTTTCGCTGAATCCGAACAGGTCGTACACGCATAAGAAACGCATCTGTCGGATATGCATCTGCAGATTCTCATTCAGTTCGCGACACAGACTCTCCGCTTCTACGCGAAATCCTTCTTTTTTCTCAACAAAAAGCCTTATGTTCATGTTAAATAACAGTAGCTAATACTTTTTCTGTTTGTTGGCGGCGGAAATCGATATATTTCTCGCGCAATTCGGGTTCTTGCAGCGCCAGAATGCTGACAGCCAACAGGGCGGCATTCTTGGCTCCATCTATTGCGACAGTAGCCACTGGTATCCCGCTTGGCATCTGTACCATCGATAGGAGGCTGTCTAATCCGTCCAGAGTCTTGGACCGTACCGGTACACCTATGACGGGCAGTTGGGTTAGACCCGCTATCACACCAGCCAGATGGGCAGCGCCGCCTGCTCCGGCAATGATAATACTCAATCCTCTTTCTTCAGCACTCTCAGCCCACTCCATCAAGGCATGTGCTGCGCGATGAGCAGAGATCACGCGTTTGTCGACTTCAATACCAAAGTTCTCCAGGGTATCTATAGCCGCCTGCATCACGGGCAGATCACTGGCAGAACCCATAATAACTCCTACTTTCATATTATTCCCATTCGATTGTAGAAGGCGGTTTGGACGAGATATCGTAGCATACTCGGTTCACGCCTTTCACTTTGTTTATAATCTCATTACTTATCTTTGCCAGCACCTCATATGGGATGTGTGCGAAATCGGCTGTCATGGCATCGCTGGAAGTCACTGCGCGCAGTGCTATCGGGTTTTCATATGTCCGTTCGTCACCCATCACACCTACAGAACGTACTTCGCTCAGCAAGATAGCACCTGCCTGCCAGATCTCGTCATACAAACCTGCCTCACGGAGGTTGTTGATATAGATCGCATCTGCTTCTTGCAAGATACGTATTTTCTCGCGTGTGATATCACCTAATATACGCACTGCCAAACCCGGTCCCGGGAACGGATGACGGGTGATCAGATGCTCCGGCATACCCATACTGCGTCCTACACGACGCACTTCATCTTTGAAAAGCCATTTTATCGGTTCACACAGTTGCAGGTGCATCTCTTTAGGAAGACCACCTACGTTATGATGACTCTTGATCACTTTTCCGGTGATATTCAGACTCTCAATGCGGTCTGGATAAATCGTTCCCTGCGCGAGCCATTTGGCGTCGGTTATTTTCTTCGCTTCTGCATTGAATACCTCTACGAAATCGCGACCAATAATCTTACGTTTCTGCTCAGGTTCTTTGACACCGGCCAAATCGGAAAGGAATTTATCGCTGGCATCTACACCTCTCACGTTCAGCCCTAATCCTTCATAGTCGCGCATCACATCGCTGAACTCATTCTTACGGAGCATACCATGATCGACGAAGATACAGGTTAACTGATCGCCTATAGCGCGATGGAGCAATACCGCCACTACCGAAGAATCCACTCCACCCGACAGACCTAAAATTACACGGTCGTCACCTATCTGTTCACGCAGTTCTTTAACCGTCGTCTCTACGAAGGCCTCTGCGCTCCATTCCTGTATAGACCCACATATATCCACTACGAAATTCTTAAGCAATAACGTGCCTTGCAGTGTATGGAATACCTCCGGGTGAAACTGCGTACCAAATATCGGTTGTTCACCAGGGATATAATAGGCTGCGTTCTCTACCGTCTCGGTCGAAGCGATGCGCGTCGCTCCTTCGGGCAAATGGGTGATACTGTCTCCATGCGACATCCACACCTGCGAATGTTCGTCAAAACCCTTGAAAAGCGGATTGTTATGGTCTATATATTGCAGGTTTTGCCGACCATATTCACGCGTTCCGGCGCTCTCTACCTTACCACCGTACATGTAACTCATCAGTTGCGCGCCATAACATATACCTAATATCGGCAGCCGACCTCGGATACCGCTCAAATCGACATGGAAAGCATCGTCTTGATAGACGCTCAGCGGCGAACCGCTCAAGATCACACCAATCACATCTTTGTCATCCTCGGGGTATTTGTTATACGGCAGGATCTCGCAGAACGTATTCAGTTCGCGCACACGGCGACCGATCAACTGCGTGGTCTGACTACCGAAATCCAAGATAATGATTTTCTGCATACCTTCGTCGGGTTTATTGCTGTGAATAGTTAGGCGCCTCCGAGGTTATCGTGATATCATGCGGATGGCTCTCAAACATACCGGCAGAGGTAATCCGCACGAATTTAGCCTGGCGCAACTCATCCAAGTTATGTGCACCAACGTAACCCATACCGGAGCGCAGACCTCCTATCAGTTGATAGATCGTCTCGCATACGCTACCTTTGTACGGCACCCGTCCGGCAATACCTTCCGGTACCAGTTTAGCTACATTGCTTTCGCCGCCTTGGAAATAACGATCAGCACTACCGGCTTTCATCGCTTCGATACTGCCCATGCCACGGTATGACTTGAATTTTCGACCGTTGAAGATGATGGTGTCGCCCGGTGCTTCATCTGTACCGGCAAACATCGAACCGCACATCACGCAGTTGCCTCCGGCTGCGAGCGCTTTCACCACATCGCCCGAATAACGTAAACCTCCGTCAGCTATCAAAGGTACTCCCGTTCCTTTCAACACTTCCGCTACCTCGAAGATAGCGGTCAACTGCGGTACACCTACACCGGCGATGATACGGGTGGTACATATACTGCCGGGACCAATGCCTACCTTGATACCGTCAGCGCCGTTTTCCAGCAGATATTTGGCTGCCTCGGCTGTTGCGATATTTCCTACTACTACGTCCAGATCCGGATATTTGGCTTTGATAGCACGCAAGGCATTCACAATATTCTTGCTGTGACCGTGCGCTGAATCCAATACGACTGCATCGACATGTTCCTTAACCAGTGCGTCCACGCGATCCATATAATCAGGCGTGATACCTACTCCGGCAGCGCAACGGAGATGACCTTTTGCATCCTTGTTGGCATTAGGATAGTCGCGCAATTTGGTAATATCTTTATAGGTCACGAGGCCTATCAGTTTGCCGTTCTTGTCCACGACAGGCAGTTTCTCCACTTTATGGGCTTGAAGTGCATCCATGATCGTCTTGTTGTCGGTCGAAGCAATCGTCACGAGATTCTCGCTCGTCATCACTTCACTGATAGGACGATGAATATCGGTCTCAAACCGCAGGTCTCTGTTGGTCACGATACCTACCAGCACATGCTGCTCGTCCACTACGGGTATACCTCC
>JAGCFY010000158.1 GCA_017649845.1 Paludibacteraceae bacterium | reverse complement strand
GAAATAGTCATGTCCGGCCGGAACCGGCGTATGGCAGGTGTAGAGACCCGAAGCACGAACGACCTCTTTCGCTTCGTTGAAGCTCAGACCCTCTTCCTGTACCAGATCAACGAGACGCTGCAGGCCCATCAAGGCTGCGTGACCCTCGTTGCAATGATAAACATCTTTCTTAATGCCCAGTTTCTTGAGTGCCAGCATACCGCCGATACCCAGCAAAATCTCCTGTTTGATACGGTTCTCCCAGTCGCCGCCGTAGAGCTGGTGGGTGATCTGGCGATCCCATTCGCTATTCAGCTCATTATCAGTATCCAGCAGATACAGATCCATGCGGCCTACAGCTACTTTCCATAAATAAGCTTTTACTACGCGACCCGGATACGGCACTTCGATCACCATGTTCGAGCCATCGGCCTCTTTCACCTGCGTAATAGGCAAGTTGGAGAAGTTCTGCGCCTCGTAGTTAGCGATCTGTTGGCCTTCCGGCGAAAGCGTTTGGGTGAAATAACCGTAGCGATAGAGGAAACCGATAGCCGTCATATCCACGTTGCAATCCGACGCTTCCTTGATATAATCGCCCGCGAGGATACCCAGGCCGCCCGAATAAATCTTCAGGACGTGGGTCAGACCGTATTCCATCGAGAAATAAGCGATGGTCGGTTTTTTCTTGTCCTTCGGCGTGTCCATATAAGCGCGGAACTCGGCATATACATCGTTCAGCTGCTTCATGAATTTAGCATCTTTCGACAGCTCGACCATGCGATCATAACTCAGAATATTCAGCAGCACAATCGGGTTGGAGTTCGCGCGATGCCATGCCTCGGTGTCGATATAGCGGAAGAGGTCTTTCGCCTCGCCATTCCAAGACCACCAGAGGTTGTACGCGAGCTCTTGCAGTTTGCTTAAATCAGCCGGAAGGGTAGCATGAATGTTGCATTCTTTCCAAATCGGCTGGTTTACATTACTTACCTTAACTTTCATAAAATATGTTATATTTTTAGTATTTATTACAAAAAAAGCGTGCAAAGGTAGTGATTTTTTTTGAGATATGCAAGATTTTTAGTAAATTTGCACCCGATTTTATGATTTTGTGTACTCAAATTAGCAATCTATGATAGACGAAAAAGAGATAATTCGGCGGCGTGACATGCGGGATGTGTTCACTTTTACCATCGATCCGGCGGATGCCAAGGATTTTGATGACGCCTTGTCGTTTGCCGTGAATGAGGACGGCTCGTATCAGGTGGGAATTCATATAGCCGACGTGTCGCATTATGTGAAGCCGGGCACGAAAATCGACGACGAAGCCTACCAGCGCGGGACGTCCGTTTATCTCGTGGACCGCGTTATACCGATGTTGCCCGAGGAACTATGCAACGACCTCTGTTCGCTGCGGCCCGGCGAAGACAAACTATGTATGTCCGTGGTCTTTACGATGGATAGCGAAGCGCGTGTGATAAAGCATAAAATCTGCCGGACTGTTATTCGTTCCGACGCTCGGCTGAATTATGACGAAGCGCAAGACATCATAAGGGCAAATCAGACTAACGACACACTAGCGAGAGACTACCGAGAGGGGGTAAATGAGGAGGCAAAAGGGAGTCTTCGAGAGGCTATCTGTACCTTAAACGGCATGGCGCTAAAGCTCCGCGCCGAACGAATCGCTAACGGAGCATTGACCATCGAACAGGACGAAATGCGCTTCCGGCTCGACGAGCACCATCATCCGGTGGAGATCTATTTCGAGCAACCTAACGAAGCCCATCATCTGATAGAGGAATTTATGCTGCTGGCGAACAGAACGGTAGCTAAAGAAGCGGGTTCCGGAAGACCGTTTGTGTACCGAGTGCATGATCTGCCGGACTACGACAAACTCGAGGAAATCAAGAAATTCAAGAAGATGAACGGCCGTAAAATAAAGGGCGAAGCGATGCAGCGGGTGGTAGATATGCTCACAATCCGCGCGCAGGCAAAAGCCGTTTATTCTACCTATAACATCGGCCATTACGGCCTGGCTTTCACCCATTACACCCATTTCACGTCGCCTATTCGGCGCTATCCGGATTTGATGGTTCATCGTCTCGTGGAGAAATATATTCTCACCGGCAGAAAAGAGTCGCTCAGCCGCGAAGAGATGGAGATGATGTGCGAGCATTGTTCGGCTTGCGAACAGGAAGCAGCACAGGCGGAACGCGATTCGATCAAGCAGTTCCAGGCTATGTGGATGGCGGATCATCTGGGCGAAATTCTGCCCGGACATATCATTTCTATCATGGATTTCGGCTTCTTCGTGCAACTCGACGAAAGCCATTGCGAAGGACTCATCCGCATGGAACTGATCGAGCATCCCGAAGACTTCGTTTTGGGCGATCCGGTGATGGTGCAAGTCATCCGAGTGGACGTAAATCGCAGCCAAATTGATTTTGAGTTTGCATAATTGAAATATTTTTTGTAACTTTGCAGCCGATTTGAAAAAACTAACGCTCATATTAGCCCTTTTTGCCTTCGCCGTTTGCGCGCACGCGGAAACCTTATTACTGCGTACAGGCGCACGCGTAAAAGGAACGATTGTCTTTCAGAATGAGGAAGTGGTAATCATTCGTGATGCTGAAGGTGCGCGATTCCAATACCCGCGTGCTGAAGTGGCGGAGATCCTTTCCGACGACGCGGAACTGTCAGAAACGTCCGACTCCTCTGACTCGTCCGAAGAAGAAAATACCACCACCAAGAAAGCATCTATCTTGCTCGAACTCGCCGGCGGTATTTCATGCGTCTCTACAGAGAAAATCGGCGGCACTTTCAGCGCAGATTTTTTAGTGGGTTCGCATCATATTGGCGATAAGCATATTTTTGTTGGTGGAGGTATTGGATATCATGGTATGTATTTGATTACTCCTACTACATTAAAAGCAGATAGAGTGATATCAAGATATAATTTCCTTCCCATTCAGGTAGCATTGAGAATGCCCTTTATGGAAACCAGACATGCGCCGGCGTTTGGTATTTCTATCGGGTATGGCGTCGCTTTATCAAAAGATTATTTGGGAGGAGCTTATGTGGGGGTAGATTTTGGATATAGATGTCAACTAAATGAAAAAACAGCCATTGGAGCTGTCTTTTATACTCAGTTTCAACAAGCATCGATCCTGTCTTCTACGATTATTGAAGGACAGGAGTATGCCGCTAAGTCTGGTAGAAACATAGTAACGTTTGGAACAAAGTTTACCGTTTATTTTTAAATCATCTTTCCTCCATTGAAAAAGCAACCCCGCGAATATAAGGTATCCATCCTGCTCAACGAAACCGAAATCAGGACGCTCGATCGTTTTTGCGAGAAATACGGTGTCTCCAATAAGAGCCGCCTCATTCGCGAGACACTCATGCGGGCGATTCTAAAGAAAATGGATGCTGACCAACCGACGTTGTTTGATTAAACTCAAACCACAAACTGCAAACCACAAATAAAAAACCTCCCATCGGGAGGCTTTTTCATTAACCAAGGTAAGTCATCAAGATATGACTGCGTTGACCTGAATTCAGTTTGCGGATTGCTTTCTCTTTGATCTGACGCACACGCTCGCGGGTAAGATGAAGTTCGTCTCCGATCTCTTCCAGCGTTTTTTCCGGCGTGCCGATACCGAAGAACTTACGCAAGATGTCGGCTTCACGCGGAGTGAGCGTGGCTAACGCACGGTTGATCTCAGTAGAGAGCGACTCGTTAATAAGGCCACGATCCGCATTCGGCGAATCCTCGTTGACCATCACGTCGATCAGACTGTTGTCCTCTCCTTCTACAAACGGCGCATCGACACTCACGT